>NZ_JAQFWV010000049.1:0-23657 GCF_056175805.1 Halohasta sp. A2
ACACTGTCGTATTGTTGACCGCTTCGACTTCATATCGACAGAAGGCGTCCAATTGCATACAACTTTCACGGAAACTGGACGGAGAAAGCACCGAGAGTGCGATTAATTAGCGGCGCAACGAGGCATCCTGAGAGCTGCCGTCGGTGTCAAGCAGTTCAAGCCGAACTCCCTCAACAATGTCGTCATCCCGCGGCAGTTGGTCGAACCGGTCGACCAGCGACTTGTGGTACGAGGGCTCGACCAGTTCCAGCAGTGACGAACCGGTGAGGTCGGCAGGCGAGTCGGCACCGATGAGGGCACAAAACGCCCTGTTCGCATACTGGATGGTGTCGGCAGAATGAATGACGACCGGGCCAACAGGGTTGGGTTGTCCCATTTCGTCAGTGTTGAATGGGCTCCCAGTTGGGTGTTTGGATACGACGACCCGCTGTCGACGATCCAGTACTCATCGGCTTAGAACAGTGCCTCGCTTTCGTCCAGAACGTGGGCCGGGCCACCGACCTCCCAGACATCGGTCTCAATGCCGATCTCGGCTATTCGAGCCTCGACTTCGTCGACGTACTCCGCACGTGTATTCACATAGACGCTTGCCCCCGTGTCGGTCGAAAAGTAGACGTCGACGCCGTCTTCGCGGAGCTCCCGGACGGCATTAAATACGGCAATCGTCTCGGGCTGCCAGTAGACCCAGCCCGCGGGGCCGGTCATGGTCGCGGCGGTCAGCGACAGCGAGTCGTGTTCGGCGAGTTCGAAGACGCGGTCGAACGAGGCTTCGCGCAGGGCGTCGCGCATCTCGACGATCTGATCGTGAATGTGGGCCAACCGCGCTTGGAACATGTGGCTTTCGGCGGCCTCCTTGTGGGCGGCCTCCGTTTCTTTATAAGACGGAACGTGCGCAGCGACGATTTTGAGGTCGTCTTCGAGTTCGGAGTCGACGCGGTACGAGCGACAGTCCTCGTCGTTGAGTCCGGCATAGAGGTGTGAAAACGCACCCGTCACCGCGCGAGCAGCCGACGACGAGCCACGGCGGGCGACCGTCGATACTTCGGGCAGACTCATATCCAGTCCCGCGGCCTCGACGAGCGCGAGCGCGGCTGCGGCGAACCCCGACGACGATGAGCCGAAGCCGATGTTCGAGGGAAAGGAGTTCTCGCTTTCGAACCGGACAGCGTGGTCGAATCCTGCGAGGTCCCGAACGTGGTCGACGACCATCGAGATCCGTTCGGCGGCACGACCGTCGACTTCCTCGCCGTCGATCAGATACACGTCCTCGCTGGGGTCGCTCTCGGGAAGCCACTCGACGGTTGTCGTCGTGTTCGTCGGGGCGGTACAGACACTGATCGAGTCGTGGTATGGAAGCCGAAGCTCCGGGTCGCGCATGCCGTGGTATTTGACGAGCCCCTGAATCGGGTGGGCTCGTGCAGTGGCTTTCATGCTCATTGTCGAATACAGTGTCCGGTCGCGGGTTAGTCGTTCCGAATCGCCGACCCAAATCCGTCCAAACCCCAAGGACAGAACCGATAACAAGTGTTTAGGGTAAAGTCGTCGAACACCTGCGATATGACCGAGTACACCGTCGAGTTCGTTGGGACCGGAGAAACGATTACGGTCTCCGACAAGCAGACCATCTTGAAAGCCTGTCTCGAAGAAGGAATCGCTCAAGAGTACTCCTGTCGGGTCGGTATGTGTTTGGCCTGTTCGGCCGAGATCATCGAAGGCGAGGTCGCCCAACCGGCCGCTCGCGGCTTTACCGAAACAGAGCGAGAAAACTACGCGCTGACCTGCATGGCTCGCGCGCAGTCCGATCTCAAACTCGAACGCGGCGTCTACCCCCCGAGTATCGAAGACGACGTTCCGATCGCAAGTACCGACGCGGCAGCGGCCGACGACGACTAAGCAATTATTCTGCTTCGAACTGGTGGCGGACGATCTCACTGTCGTCGTCCCACTCGAAGTTTCCGCCGTGCGCACGAACCAGCCGCTCTTTGTATGCTTCCAGATCCGCAGAGCCTTCCCGCTGGGCATCTGTGTCGGTGAGTTCGCCCAGCGAGAGTTCGTCGACACTGATTACGACGAACGTCTGATCGTCGATCTCGAACGTGTCGCCCTCGGCGGCGTACGCCTGTCCGCGAGAGATCTGTGTCATCTTGCCCGACAGCACGGCCCGTTTGACGTGATCGTTGGGCAACAGCGTCTCGGCGTCGATGGTTCCCATAGAGAATAGTTGTCGCATGTTGACAAAAAGGTCGCGCCTCCGGAGCGACGGTCGACCCGCGGGATTCAAGACCATAGACGAACCCCAATCGAGTAATGCGACAGGACCACCTCATTTCGGCGACCCAACTCTCGCGGGGGGACATCGAGGCGGTGCTCGACCGGGCCGCAGAGATCGATGCGGACCTGACGGCGTGGAGTGATCGTCACGCACAGACCGTACTCGCGCTCTGCTTTTTCGAGCCGAGCACAAGAACGAAAATGAGCTTCGATACCGCGATGAAACGACTCGGGGGCTCGACCACCGACATGGGGTCGGTCGACTCTTCGTCAGTAAAGAAGGGCGAAAGCCTCGCGGACACCGTTCGCGTTGTCGAAGGCTACGCCGACGCGCTCGTCCTTCGACACCCAAGCGAGGGCGCAGCCAAAATGGCCGCCGAGTTCGTCGACGTCCCCGTGATCAATGCGGGCGACGGCGCGGGCCAACATCCGAGCCAGACCCTTTTGGATCTGTATACCATTCGCGAGCGGGTCGGTCTCGACGATCTGTCGATCGGCATTATGGGCGACCTCAAATACGGACGAACGGTCCACTCGCTGGCCGAGGCGCTCACCAACTTCGACGTTCGCCAGCACTTTATCAGCCCCGAGAGCCTTCGGCTACCTCGTGGCGTCCGGTTCGACCTTCACCAGTCGGGCGCGCACGTTCGAGAACACACCGAACTCGGTTCCGTTCTCGATGATCTCGACGTTCTATACGTCACCCGCATCCAGCGCGAACGGTTCCCCGACGAGACCGAGTACGAGAAAGTCGCCGGCGAGTACCAGATCGACGCCGACACCTTGGAAGCTGCGAACGACGATCTGGCGGTTATGCATCCGCTCCCGCGTATCGACGAAATCGACCCTGCGGTCGACGCCACCGATCACGCGACGTACTTCGAACAGGCTCACAACGGCGTGCCGGTCCGGATGGCACTGCTCGATTACTTGCTCTCGGAGAACGTGGAGGCAGACCAATGAGTGACCACGAACTCCGCGTTTCGAAGATACGCAATGGCACCGTCATCGACCACGTGTCGGGTGGCCACGCGCTGAACGTGCTGTCGATTCTCGGAATCGACGGCTCCGAAGGGTTGGGCGTCTCGGTCGTCATGAACGTCCCGAGCGACCGACTCGGACTCAAAGACGTCGTCAAGGTCGAAGACCGCGAGTTGAGCCAGTCGGAGGTCGATGTCATTTCGCTTATCGCCCCCGAGGCGACCATTAACATCATTCGAGAGTTCGAAGTGGTCCAGAAGAACCGCGTCGACCGCCCCGACAGTGTCGTCGGCCTGCTGTCGTGTCCCAACCGCAACTGTATTACCAACGAAAACGAGCCGGTCGAAACGGACTTTACCGTTGTCGACGACGACGTTCGATGTACCTACTGTGGGACGATTATTCGGGACTCGTTGGCCGACCACATCGACCCTGATCAGTAGTCGCCGCCTGCAGAAAGAATTTAACCCGGCCGTCCGTTCTGACTAGTATGTCGAAAAAAGTGAAACTCATCGCCGTACTCCTCGTCGTCGTAGTGGCCTACGTCCTGTTTTCGGGCGACACCAAACCCGTTGAAGTGACCGTCGAAGAGTAACCGTCACGCTGTCGACAGACGACTTCGAGAGGAGCGTTTGGAGCAAGTGACGGTACTCGTTCTGTGTAGGACTAGTGGTGTGATACTACACAAAGCACTTGTTTTATTACACAAATCTCTGCCCATGAGACGACGGAGCTTTCTCGGTAGTTGTATCCTCTCGATACCCGTAGCTGGCTGTCTCGGGGACGGTGTGTCTCCACCGACCGCAGAGGACAACGGTGACGAGTCGGTGGATACCGACTCGACGGGAAACGAAACCGACAGTGAAAGCGGTGACTCGTCAGAGACTACTACAGTTGAAGTTACAGACCTCGATCCAGACGACGTCGAGTTCAGCTTTTATCTCTTCGAAGAACTAGATATTTCGGAGCCAGAAGACCCGAAACCTGCGGTTTCAAACCGAATCGGTTCATCGAATGACTACCACAATGTCATTGTTCTGGCCGAAGACGAAACATCCGACGTATCACTCCTCGTTTCCGATTCCGGTGACGAAACCCTGCTGGAGACGACTGCTGACCTCTCTTCTGAGCGGTACGCCTTGCTCCGATTCGAAGCCCCAGACACGTACCGATTCGAGATAGATGCCGACGACGTTGCGAGAACGATACCCATCGACGAGGAGTACGTCGACTGTAACGAGTCGTCTCATTCGATTCTGGTTCGTGACGACGAGATCGAAGACGTATCCCAGACGACGGAACTGGCGTGTTCCTCCACGGGGTAATTGTGGAGCATTACAGACCGTCCTGTGATTGGTGCGTCTTCGAGTGAGTTTCGAACCGATCGTCGACCTGTAGCTGGTATTTAAATGGGCCGTATTGTAGACCGCATCGAACCCCAACAGAACGAACGACTTACCCGCAGGCGGCGGTATTGTTCGTCTATGTACGGGGTCGTCACGCGCAACGTGCCCGAGGTCGACTGGCCGGAGTTCGAACTCGCCTTCTACGAGGTCAAAGACGTTAGCGGCCGTCCAGCCGAACCCATCGACAACGCCGTGAATATGGTTTCGTGTTTCGGCGACAACGCCGCCGCCAGCAGCGATCCCGAGTTGGTCCCGGTCGACGCCGACGGCAACCAGGCGACCCGCGACCGGAAGTACTTCGATTGGGCCTACATCTGTCCGACCCACGACGGCTACCGCGAAGGTCTGCTCGAAATTGTCGCCGACTGCGCCGCCGCAACCCCCGATGTGCGGCTTGACGACGTGGGGTTTCCCCGCGAGGGCTACTGTCACTGCGAGCGGTGCGACCGGCGGTTCGCCGACAGCGAGTATGACGACCGCCAGGCGTGGCGCGCCTCGGTCGTCACTGAGTTTGTCGCCGCAGCCAGCGAACGAATCCCCGGCCGAACCTACCTCACGCTCTACCCAGATCCGTATCCGGGCCACCTCTACGAACGTGCTGGCCTCGATCTCGATGCACTGAGCGAGTACGTCGACGAGTTCGTCGTCCCGCTGTACGATCTCGACTACGGGACGACCTACTGGCTCGAAACGATTTCTCGCGGTTTTCGCACCGCGTTGGGCGGCGACTACGACCTCGATGGTGCTGAGCCAGACGTTCCGTTCTCGGTGGAACTGTACGCCGTCGAGGTGGACGTCGACAACCTGATTCATGCCGCAGAGGTAGCCGACACCTATGCCAAGAACGTGTTTTTTGGCTACGATGCCGCCCAGGCCTCGGCGGCGATCCGTCGAAAAAACGCCGACGAGCGCGACGGCGAGAGCTACGGGCCGGAGTCGTAGCCGAACAGCAACACAACGGGACAGTAGCCAGCGACTACCGCAGCAGTGACCGGACAGCCTTTTTAAGTCGACGCCCGGTCAGACGGGCTCTACTGACGCCTTCGACGACCCAACCCATCGGCAGCCAATCCGGCGGAACGAGCGGGCCGACGCGGGACGTTGCGATCGTGCGGGCCTCCAGATAACGTCTGATGCCTTCGGTGCTCTGCCGTCGACCGAGCCCCGAATCGCCGAATCCGCCCATCGGGGCGTCTGCCCCCCATCCTACGGCGAAGCCGTCGTTGACACAGACGGTACCGCAGTCGATCCGGCGAGCGACCCGCTGGCCCCGCTTTCGGTCGCCGGTCCAGACGCTCGCGTTGAGCCCGTACGGCGAGTCGTTGGCGGCCTCGACCGCGGCGTCGGTGCTTTCGACGGGTGTCACCGAGACGACGGGGCCGAACGTCTCCTCACAGGCGAGCTGTGAGTCGGGGTCGACGCCGGTGAGGATCGTCGGCTCGTAGCAGTAGGGTCCGACGTCGGGGCGATGCTGGCCGCCGGTGTGGACGGTCGCGCCCGACTCGCGGGCCGCCTCCACCCGACTCCGGACGCGGTCCAACTGGTCGACGTCGATCAACGACCCGATCTCGGCGTCGTAGTTGTAGGCCATCCCGAGTGTAAGCTGGCGGGTTTCGTTGACGAACGCATGTAAAAACGAGTCGTAGACCGATTCGTGGACGTAGATCCGTTCGGCTGACAGACAGAGCTGACCGGCGTTCGAGAAACAGGCGTTGACCGCGCCGCGAGCGGCCTCCTTGACGTCTGCATCGTCAAGGACAACGAAAGGGTTCTTGCCGCCGAGTTCAAGTGAACAGTCGATAAGGTTCCGCCCGGCGCGCTCGGCGACCACTCGCCCGGTTTCGGTGCCGCCAGTGAAGGCGACGTAGTCGACGCGGTCGATCAGCGCCGGGCCGACGACTCCGCCCTCGCCGGTGACGATCCGAAGCACATCGGCCGGCAGGCCAGCCCGCTCGAACAGTTCGGCCAAAAAGAGGGTGGCATACGGGGTCTTTTCGTCGGGTTTGAGCACCACACTGTTGCCAGCGACCAGCGCCGGGATCACATCCGCCATCGAGAGCGTAACGGGATAGTTCCACGGCGAGATCACACCCACGACACCGACCGGTTCGTAGGTCAGGGTCGCGGTGGTGAGCAGTGGAATCCCACCATCGCGTGGCTCATCGGCAACCGCCCTATGGCCACAATCAACGGCCCGATCGCAAGCGGACGGCACCGAAAACAACCCCTCAGCAGCTGTCTGTCGGGACTTTCCGGTTTCGAGTTGGATCAGATCGAGTAGTTCCGCGCGGTGGTCGACCACCAGATCGCTGAACCGATCGATGACTGTCGCTCGCTGGTCGACCGGCGTCTCAGCCCACGCCATCTGGGCTTCGCGGGCGGCCGTGACAGCGGCGTCGACGTCCGCCTCGTCGCAGGCGGGGACCGATCCGATCCAGTCGGCGGTTGTCGGGGCCTCGACAGCGATGGTCTCACTGGCGGTCGACCGAACGCGACCGGCGAGTCGATCGAGTCGCTCGGCTGTAGTCGACGTTTCCACGAACGGTGTGGACGAACGACCGGATGTCATTACTCTCCTGTCGGTGATATCGATGTAAATACCTGTGGCAGTGGGGGTTGTTTTTCGCGCTATGGCCCGTAGCTCAGATACCAAATGACCACGATTCCGAGCAGGAACACGACAAGCGCAAACCCACCAAGCAGGAACATGAGTTTGAGTCCTGCCCCTCCCGAATCGTCGTCAGGAGATTCGTCGTAGTCATCACCGGAATACTCGTCGGAACTCATTGGATCACGTACGGCCAGCAGCCACTTAGCTGGTGCGCCGAATAGCACGTCAACGGCCGGTTTGCCTGCTTAGTGAACCGTTCGGTCGTCACTCGTGTCGATATCCTCGATCGGATCGGCGTTGCCGAACGTCGGTGTCGGTCCATCACCCGGCGCGGCCCAGTCGACCGCATTGACGAGCACCTGCTGGACGTCCTCGTTGTGGTAGACGGGGTACGTTTCGTGGCCCGGTCGGAAATAAAAGACTCGGCCGTTGCCTCGCCGATAACAGCAGCCCGAGCGGAACACCTCGCCGCCCTCGAACCACGAGGAAAAGACGAGTGTGTCGGGTGCCGGGATGTCGAACCGCTCGCAGTACATCTCGGCCTCGTCGACCTCGATGTACTCCGCTATGCCATCGGCAATGGGGTGGCTCGGTTCGACAACCCAGAGCCGTTCTGTCTCGGCGGCCTCGCGCCATTTGAGCGAACAGGAGGTACCCATCAGACGCTTGAAGATTTTCGAGTAGTGACCCGAATGAAGGACGAGCAGGCCCATGCCGTCGAGAACGTGCTCGTGGACGCGCTCGACGATCTCGTCGTCGACCTCGTCGTGGGCGGCGTGGCCCCACCAGGTCAGCACGTCGGTTCCAGCCAGTACCTCCTCGGTCAGCCCGTGTTCGGGCTCGTCGAGCGTCGCGGTTCGCGTCTCGAATCCCGCCTCGCTGAGCACCTCAGCGATGACGGCGTGGATGCCTTCGGGATAGATCTCTGCAACCGTGTCGCTCTCGCGTTCGTGGCGGTACTCGTTCCAGACGGTGACGCTGGTCATACGCCTCCGACGGCGTCGGCATACAAGAGTGGTTGTGTCGACGATCCTCGCGGTCGTTAGTCGAGACCGGCTTCGGCGAACGTCGACATCCCGGCGTGGACCGCACACGCCGCGCGGTAGGCGTTCACGGCGACCGCCGCGCCGGTTCCCTCACCGAGTCGCATCCTGAGATCGAAGCGAGCCGTGAGATCGAGCGCGTCCAACTGGGCGGCGTGGCCGGGTTCGACCGACTCGTGCGACCCAAGCAGGTAGTCGGTCACGCGTGGCTCGATTTCGGCCGCGAGCAGTGCTGCAGCTCCCGAAATGAAGCCGTCGACGACCACTGGCGTCCGGCGGCTTGCGGCCTCCAGTGTCAGCCCGACGAGTCCGGCAATCTCGAAGCCGCCGACAGAGGCGAGCACGCCGAGCGGATCGTTCGGATCGGGATCGGTCGCCTCGATCGCCCGTTCGATGACTGCGATTTTCCGGGCTCTCGTCTCCTCGTCGACCCCCGTTCCGTGGCCAGTGACCGTCTCGATCGGGCTGTCGGTCAGGAGCGCTGTAATCGCCGCGCTCGGCGTCGTGTTCGCGATGCCCATCTCGCCGAGACCGACGAGCGCGGCCTCGGCCGCGTGGCTCCGCATCACCGACCGACCCGCCGTGATGGCCGAGTGTGCCTCCTGGCGGCTCATCGCTGGTCCGACGGCCATGTTGGCCGTGCCGTCGGCGATCCGGTGGTCGACGACGCCCGGCGGGACCTCGCCGGCGACACCCATGTCGACGATGACGTTCTCGATTCCGGCGGCATCGCAGAGCGCGCTTACGGCTGCGCCACCGTCGAGGAAGTTGGTGACCATCGCCGCGGTGATCGACTGGGGATAGGCGCTAACACCCTCGTCGGCGACACCGTGGTCGGCGGCCATTGTCACGACGACCGCGGGATCGACGGTCGGCCGGGGGGTCGACTGCATGGCCGCGAGATCGGCCGCCATCGTCTCCAACTGGCCGAGACTGCCCGGCGGTTTGGTGAGCGTCGCCTGGCGGTCGAGTGCCGCTTGGCGAGCGTCGGTGTCGAGCGGTGGGATTGTCACCGAAAGCGCCTCATCCGGCTCAATGGTGGACTCGCGGCTCACTGGTCGAAATCCGGCAGATCCTCGGGTGGTTCGAACTCCGATTCCCAGTCGATGTACTCGTCTAACAGGACGTCACAGACCGTCTGTCCGAGTTCGGTCAGCCCGGCGTTGATCGCCGAGACGGTCGACCAGCTGTCGAGCGCGGGGTGGAGCTCTCGTTCCTTCCAGTCCTCGGGGAGCCCCGGCGCGTGGTAGCCGACGCGGCCAGCAAAATCGTCCCAGAAGAAGTCGAAGCGCTCGATGAGCCCGAGATCCTCGACGATCTCCCACTCCTCGTCGGCAATCGGACTGTCGATCGACCACTGCTCGAAGGCGTCCTTCCAGGCACCCACGGCCAGAAACTCGTTGAGTTCGTCCCGTCGATAGTCGGTCTGGCCGATCACCTCGGCGTCGTCGTACTCGTTGGGGTCGACGTCCCGAAGCGTCGGGGCCTCAGGGACTTCGTGTCGGCTCATGAAAGCGCTACGAGCGCTCGGTTGTTAAGTTGCCTGTCGACGATCGATCAGGGGGTCGACCCCATCTCTGGTCGTGGTCCTGACGGTTTGTTTTTATTTCAGGAGCCCGCAGTACCGGTATGAATCCGACGCGACGTGCAGTGGTCGCCAGCGTTGGTTTGGGATCGATCGGACTGGCAGGCTGTCTGGCTCCAACCCGAAGCGGCCGTCAAGAGGCCGACTTCGAGTCCACACAGGTCTACCGGGACGTCGTCGACTCGGTGGTCGAAATCCAGGTCACCGACGGCGACGAAGACGTCGGCCAGGGCTCGGGGTTCGTCGTCGACGACGGGATAATCGTCACCAACCACCACGTCGTCGAAGGGGGCTCGGCGTTCAGCGTCCAGTTTTCGAACCACGAGTGGACCGAAGCCGAAAATCTCGGCAGCGACCCACACAGCGATATCGCCGTTCTTTCGGTCGAAAACGGCGCCAACGATCCACTGCGGTTCGTCGACCAGCCGCTGCCGGTCGGCGAGAAGGTGCTGGCGATCGGCTCGCCGTTCGATCTCGAAGACTCGCTCTCGGAGGGCATCATAAGTGGTCGCAACCGTGAAATACCGAGCCCGAGCGGCTACCAGATTCCCGACACGATCCAGACCGACGCGGGGCTCAATCCGGGCAATAGCGGCGGTCCGCTCGTCGACCGTGCGGGCAGGGTCGTCGGCATCGTCGTCGCCAAACAGGGCGATACGGTCGGCTTTGCCATCTCGGCCGAACTCGCCAAGCGCGTGGTTCCGGCGCTTCGTGAGAACGGCGAGTACAATCACTCACGCTTGGGGATCACGATGATCGACGTCGACCCCGAGGTCGCCGAGGCCAACGGTCTCGACGAGCCGGGTGGCCTGCTGGTCGTCCAAGTCGAACCCGATGGCCCGGGCGACGGCGTGCTCGAACCGAGTATCGAATCCGACGAATCCGACGGCCAGTCGACCGAAAACGAGTCGCTCCCGGAGGACCCAGAAGAGCCCGAAGAACCACCCGAGGAAGGGTCGATCCCGACCGGCGGCGATGTCATCGTCGAACTCGACGGCACCGACGTCCCTGATTCGAACATGTTGGCGCACGTGCTCGCACTCGATACCAGCCCTGACCAGACGGTTCCGATACGGATCATCCGAGACGGTGAGGAACGAACTGTCGAGGTGACACTCGGCACTCGCCCGCCCGAGCCAACAAATGAGTCGTCGAACGAGTAAGGATTGCTTACCTCCGTCGGACGCTACGATTCGAGTCGGTCGACGAGCGCCGACAACTGCTCTTTTCGCCCATCGATCGCCTCGGATCTGAGCGCGGCCTCGGCGTCGCTCGGACACCGTAGTTCGGGTACCTCGGTCGGTTCTCCCCCCTCGTCAAGCGCGACGAACGTGAAGTAGGAGCTGGTAGTCGGTCGATCGTCGCCCTCTACGGGGTTCTCGGCGCGCACGTCGACTTTGACTTCGATGCTACTGCGGCCGACGTTGAACACGTAGCCTTCGACGACGACCACCTCGCCGATATCGATCGGGCTGATGAAGTCGACGTGGTCCATCGAGGCGGTCACACACTGGCGGTTCGAAAACCGCATGGCAGCGATGGCTCCGCAGATATCCATCCAATGGAGCACCACGCCGCCGAGCGCGCGACCCAAATTGTTCGTGTCATTGGGCAACAGGAGTTCGGTCATCTCGGTGTACGACTCAACGAGCGCCGCGGTCTCGGATTCATCCATGCCAGATGCGTGACCGCTGATGTGAGAAAGCCGTCGATTTCCGTGAGTAACTCGGAGTAGGCAGTACCTACTGAGCGTTATTCGTCACCTTCTTCGAAAAACGGATCATCAGACCGCATCGACTTGTCGTCGGTGTCGACGGTGCTGATGTCGACTTCGTCGGGCGACCGGCCGGCTGCATCGAGGATTTCGTCGGAGACGGAGATCGGGCACTCGACGCGCACGGCGAGCGCGATGGCGTCGCTCGGTCGGGCATCGAACGCGAACGTCTCGGGTTCGCCCGCGTTGTAGCGTTCGGCGTCGACCTTTGCGTAGAAGGTGCCGTCGGCCAGATCGTCGATCCGGACCGAGTCGATCGCGCCGCCGAATTCGGTGACCATCTCGACGAGTAGATCGTGGGTGAGCGGGCGCTCGAACACTTCGCCGGAGAGTGCCAGCCGAATCGACTGGGCCTGATCTGCGGTGATAAAGATCGGCAGATACTCCTCGCGCGCTGTGAGAATGACCGCCGGGACGTTCGCACCATCGGGTCCGATACCCATGCCGATCCCTGTGATCTCCGCGGAGTGTGCCATACAATCCCTTCGGGAGACGCCTATGAATAACTGTTCCCAGCCAGCGAAACGACTGGTCGACAAAGCGAAGACTCCGATACTGGTAAACGGGACCGAGCGCTAGTCGCCCCAATGAGCGAATCAGCCGACCCACCTCCACAGTCACCCGATTCCGATGGTGGAGGTCTGGTCACTGTTGTCGGCACTGCCCACGTCTCCGAGGCGAGCGTCCGCGAGGTCGAAACACGGATCGCCGACGAACAGCCCGACATCGTCGCGGTCGAACTCGACGAAGGGCGCTACCGACAGATGCAGGGTCACGAACCCGATGACCTCGACGCCAGCGACCTCCTGCAGGGTAACACGGTGTTTCAGTTTCTGGCCTACTGGATGTTGTCGTACGTCCAGTCGCGACTGGGCGACCAGTTTGACGTCAAACCCGGCGCGGATATGATGGCCGCCATCGACACCGCCGAGCAACACGGCATCGACGTCGCGCTGGTCGACCGTGACATCCAAACGACGATCCAGCGCTTTTGGGCGCGCATGACGATCACCGAAAAGCTCCGGATGGTCGGCGGCCTCGCCTTTGGGGTGACCGACAGCCGCGTCGTCGGCATCATGGTCGGCCTGCTCGTCGGCCTGCTGGCGGGCCCAGCGCTCGCCGTGTTCGGTGGCGCAGTCGGCATTACGGAGGCGATCTATATTCGAGCCGCCAGTGCTGCACTCGTTGGATTTGCGACGACACTCGTCGTCGACCAACTGGCGGGCCTCGGCCTCAATGGCGACCGGCGGTTTGCGGTTGCGCTCGGCAGCGGCGGCGCGGTCGGCACAGTTGCCGCGTTCACCGGCGTTCTCGACGGTCTCGTCGGGAGCTATCTCGGTGGCTTTACGGTCACACTGATCGGCAGTCTCGCGCTCGGATTGGCCGGTGGGCTCGCGTTCGGGCTCGTGGCCGCCGCGCTCATCGGCCTCCGAGGGTCGACCGAACCCGAGGCAGGCGGCATCGACGAGTTGGATATCGACGACCTGACCGATGCGGACGTGGTGACCGTCATGATGGAGGAGTTTCGCCAGTTCAGCCCGGGTGGGGCTGAGGCACTGATCGACGAACGTGACGCCTACATCGCCCATCAGCTCGTCGGCCTCCGACAGGCGGGCTACACCGTCCTCGCAGTGGTGGGTGCGGGCCACCGCAAAGGTATCGAGGGCTATCTCGCTGATCCATCGACGCTGCCACCGATGGCGTCGCTCGTCGGCGAACAGAAAGGGAGTCGACTGCCGTGGGGAAAGATCGTCGGCGTTGGCCTGTCGGTCTGTTTCGTCGCCGTATTCGTTCTGTTGGCGATGGCAGGCGTACAAGACGGATTCCTACTCAGGCTGTTCGGCGCGTGGTTCCTGATAAACGGCGTGTTCGCCGCAGGGTTCGCAAAGCTGGCCGGTGCCCACTGGTCGTCGGCGGGCGTCGGCGGCGCGGTCGCGTGGCTCACCTCAATCAACCCCGCGCTCGCGCCGGGCTGGTTTAGCGGCTACGTCGAACTTCGATATCTCTCGGTCAACATCGGCGATATCTCGACGCTCAACGGGTTGCTGTCCGACGAAACGAAACCGGTCGGAGAGATCGTCTCAGAGATGTTCGACGTACCGTTATTTAAACTGATTATGATCGTGGCGATGACGAACGTCGGGAGCGTCATCGCGAGCCTCCTGTTCGTGAGTTACGGTCTGCCACTGTTCGGCGCCGAACTCGGCGGCGTCGACGGGATTACACAGCTAATGCTCGATGGCATGCGCAACAGCGCTGAACTCATCTGGAGGACCGTCACGTGAGCCTTGGCTACCGGATCGCTGGCTACGAATTCAGCCACACCGAGATTCGAGACCTGCTGGTCGCGTGGTTCGCGCTGGGTGTCGCGTTTGCCATCTTTTTCGCGCATCCGAACATTGCAGCACTGTTCCTCGCACCCGAGATACTCGTTGTGAGCCTACTGACCGCCGGGATTGCCTTCCTGCTCCACGAGGTCGCCCACAAGGTCGTTGCCGTCCACTACGGCCAAATCGCCGAGTTCCGCGCCGACTACAGCATGCTGTTTTTGGCGATCATGAGCGCCCTCATCGGCTTTATTTTCGCCGCACCAGGTGCGGTCCACCACCGAGGGTACTTAAATGACAAGGAACACGGCCACATCGCCATCGCCGGGCCGGTGACGAACCTGCTTTTGGCCGCCGTCTTCGTGCCTATCTACCTCGCTGGCCTCGCACTGGGCGTCGACATTCTCGGAACGCTCGGTCGGTTCGGCATCATCATCAACCTGTTTTTGGCCGCGTTCAATCTGATCCCCTACGGTCCGCTCGACGGCAAAACCGTCATCCGGTGGAGCAAACCCGTCTGGGTCGGGACGTTCGGCCTGAGCGTGCTGTTGACGCTCGGTTCGGTGCTGTCGCTCGGCCTTAGTTTCCGGATCTGACGAGGGTGCGGACACCTTTGCGTTCGGAGTGCGACCTCTTGGCATGGAAAGCACCAACCCTGCGACCGGCGAACAACTTGACGAGTACGACTCACACGACCGCGAAGATATCCAAACTGCACTTAGCAGTGCCCAAGAGGGGTTCGACGATTGGAGCCAGCGGTCGACTGTGCAGCGACAGACCCTCCTCAAACGGACCGCTGAGCTTCTCGACGAGCGCGTCGAGGAGTACGCCGAACTGATGACCCACGAAATGGGCAAACCCATCGAACAAGCCCGCGCGGAGGTCCGCAAATGCGCCTGGGTCTGTGAGTACTACGCCGAGACGGCCGCCGAGCACCTCCAAGACGAGGTGGTCGAAAGCGATCCCGATGCCCACACGCTCGTCAGCTACGAGCCGCTCGGACCGATTCTCGCAATTATGCCGTGGAACTTCCCCTTTTGACAGGCCTTTCGCTTCATCGCGCCGAACCTCGCGGCTGGCAACGTCGGCCTGCTCAAACACGCCTCGAACGTCCCGGGCTGTGCACTGGCCATTGAGGACGTTCTCGAAGACGCCGGAATGCCCGAAGGTGTCTTTCAGACGCTCCTGATTTCGTCGTCCGAAGTCGACGCCGTCATCGAAGACGACCGAATCGTGGGCGTCACGCTCACCGGCAGCGAGGGGGCGGGTCGTGCCGTCGGTCAAAAAGCGGGCCAGCAGCTCAAACCCTCGGTGCTCGAACTCGGCGGGAGCGATCCCTTCGTCGTTCTCGACGATGCGCCGATTGAGGCGACCGCCGAGCGCGGGGCGTTCGCCCGGCTCCAAAACACGGGCCAGTCCTGTATCGCAGCCAAGCGATTCATCGTCCACGACGCGGTGTACGATGAGTTCGTCGACGCCTTCGTCGACGAAATCGAGGCGCTCACTGTCGGCGACCCAATGGACGAGGAAACGGACATCGGCCCGATGGCCCGACCGGATCTCCGCGAGGATCTCGACGACCAGATCGCCCGCACCCTCGACGCCGGAGCCGAACTCCTCACCGGCGGCGAGGCCGTCGACGGCGAGGGGGCCTACTACCAGCCAACCGTCCTCATTGAGGTCCCACGGGATTCAGCAGCCGCGACCGAGGAAACGTTTGGCCCAGTCGCCAGCGTCACCCGCGTCAGCGACGAACAGGAGGCGATCGAGGTTGCGAACGACACCGACTTCGGGCTGGGCGCGAGCGTCTGGACGAGTGACCTCGACCGCGGCGAGGCCTTCGCTCGCCGGTTCGAGGCCGGGCTCTGTTTCGTCAACGAACTCGTTAAATCCGATCCCCGGCTTCCCTTTGGGGGCGTCAAGAACTCCGGCTACGGCCGTGAGCTGAGTCGACACGGCATTCGGGAGTTCGTCAACGAAAAGACGATCTGGGTCCAGCACGGCCTCGGCGAGGGCGAAACAGGCGACGATTCGTACGCGGGAGTCGAATAATGGATCGAGCAGACCAGACCGGTGCAGAGCTCCTGGTCGACTGCTTGGAAGCCGAAGACGTCGAGTACGTTTTTGGGATTCCGGGCGAGGAACTGGAGGATATCCTGTTTGCGATCAGGAATTCAGAAATCGAGTTCGTGCCGACGCGTCACGAGCAGGGAGCGGCGTTCATGGCCGACGTGTACGGTCGACTGACCGGAGATGCGGGGGTCTGTCTCGGAACGCTCGGTCCAGGAGCCACAAACCTCCTCACGGGGGTTGCCGACGCCCACCTTGATAAGGCTCCGCTAGTCGCGCTCACCGGCCAAGGTGGGCTCGAACGACTCCACCAAGAGAGCCATCAGGCCCTCGACATCCCGGATATCTTCGCGTCGGTCGTCAAATGGAACACACAGATCGACGACAGCCGGATTATCGCCGAATCGGTTCGTAAGGCGTTCAAGCTCTCTACCTACGAGAAGCCGGGTACAACCCAGATCGAACTCCCCGAAGACATCATGGGCGAGCACGTCGACGGCGAGCCACTGCCCGTTCGAGGTCGGGTTCGTCGACCCGATCCAGACCCCCAATCAGTACGGGAGGCAGCCGACCTGATCGAGGCCGCCGAGCATCCACTCGTCCTCGCGGGCAACGGTGCCGTTCGAGTCGACGCCGCCTCGCAGTTGCGAGCGTTCGTCGAACGAACCGAAATCCCGGTCGTCGGGACCTATATGGGCAAAGGGGCGGTCTCGGACCGCAGCGAACAGTCGCTGTTGACGCTCGATTCAGGGCCGAACCAGGAGGCAGTCGACGCGGTTGAGGCCGCGGATGTCGTCCTCGCGGTCGGTTACGATATCGCCGAACACGACCCGAAAAAGTGGAATCCCGGCCAGTCGAAAACAGTCGTCCACCTGGATCACGAGCCTGCCGAGGTGTATGCTCATTACAACCCGACTGTCGAACTTATCGCCGACATCGGGTCCGGACTCGACGAACTCGACAAAGCCGTCGAAGACACGGCGAGTACGTGGTGTGCGGATGCCCACGAGACGATTCTCTCAGATGCGCTGGCTCGCCCCGACGAGGGGCCGTTTACGGTCGCCGGAACCGTCTCGCTGCTTCGGTCGGCGATGGCCGACGCTGATATCCTGCTTTCGGATGTCGGTAGCCACAAACTAACTATTGCGCGTCGGTTTCCGACCTACGAGCCCAACACCTGCATCGTCTCCAACGGACTGGCGAGCATGGGGATCGCACTGCCGGGAGGCATAGCGGCTGATTTGGTCTCCGATCAGAACGTCGTCGTCGCCAACGGCGACGGCGGCTTTCTGATGAACGCCGCCGAACTGGAGACCGCAACACGGCTGGGCTGTGGCTTCACGGTGATCGTCTTCGTCGACGACGATTACGGACTGATCTCGGCCAAACAGACCGACCACCGTGGCGAGATGTTCGGCACCGAACTCACGAATCCGAATTTCGTCGACTTCGCTGAGAGCTTTGAGATCGATGGCTACCGACCCGACGACTGGGACGAACTCGGTAGTCTCCTCGAATCACAGGTTCCGAGCGACAGCCTCTCGCTGATCGAAGTCCCGCTCGGCTGATCGTTGCTGGCTAAATCGTTCAGCAACGGCGAGCCGTCGACGGTCGAATCACCGTGTTTTTGTGTTCACTCCGCGCCCCTTGAGACATGACTGCCGAAGACGAATCTGCTGACGAGGAGGAACTCACCTACGCTGACTCGGGTGTCGACATCGAGGCCAGCGAGGCCGCCACCGCCGCGCTCATCGGCGCGGTCGGCGACAGCGAGGGCGACTACGCCGGACTGCTCGACATCGGCGACCGCTATCTCGCACTCGCCACCGACGGCGTTGGCACCAAACTCCTGGTCGCCGAAGCCCTCGAAGACTACTCGACGATCGGCATCGACTGCATCGCGATGAACGTCAACGATCTGGTCGCCGCCGGGGTTCGACCCGTTGCGTTCGTCGACTATCTCGCGGTCGAAACACCCGACGAGAACTTCGCCGAACAGGTCGGAAAGGGGCTCGCTGCCGGAGCTGAGCAGTCCGATATCGAACTCGTCGGCGGCGAAACCGCCGTGATGCCCGACGTGATCAAGGGGCTGGATCTCGCGGGTGCCTGTGCGGGACTCGCGGCCAAAGACGCCCTGTTCGACGGTGAAGCAGAACCGGGCGACACGCTCGTCGGCTGGGAGTCCTCCGGCATTCACTCGAACGGACTCACCCTTGCGCGAACCGCTGCAACGAAAAATCACGAGTACACCGATTCGTTCCCCTATGAGGGCTACGAGACGGTCGGCAAAGCACTCCTCGAGCCGACCAAAATCTACACCGACCTCCTGGATCCGATGCGCGAAGCCGGTGTTCAGGGTGCGGCCCACATCACCGGCGGTGGCTGGACCAACCTCGAACGCCTCGGCGAGAACCGCTACGTCGTCGACGATCCGTTCGACGCCCAACCGGTCTTCGAGTTCGTCCAGGAGGAGGGCAACGTCTCCGACGCGGAGATGCACACCACGTTCAACATGGGAACCGGCTTCGTCGCCGCAGTGGAAGACGAATCGGCGGCCGAATCGCTGGCCGCGTCGACCGATGGCCGCATGATCGGTCACGTCGAAGACGGTGACGGCGTCTCGATCCGCGAGCTCGACCTATAAAACGGCTAGCTGGGATCGTTGTGCCGGTCCCACGCCGCTGGTTACAGTGGGGTAGACGGAACAACCCGGAACACGTCACACGTCGATACGGTCCCCTCTTTTATACTCGTTGGCGTGGTGACGCGTATGATGGTCACACACGAACCGCGACTCACACGTCGCCGGGCGATGCGCATCCTTAGCGGCACAGCGGTCCTCGGGACGACAGGGATCCAGCAGTCGACCGGGCCCGTCGTTGGCCAACCGCGTCCACAGCAGGATGGGACCGACGCGGCGGAGGTGAGCCTCGTTGCCGCGGACGGACAGGCCGAGATCGGACCGGATGCAAGCGGTGATACGTGGCAGTACAGCGACCAGCTTCCGGGGCCGGAACTCCGCCTCAACGAGGGCGAAACTGTTCGGATCGACGTCGACAATCAACTCTCGGAGGAGACAACCGTCCACTGGCACGGAGTTCCCGTCCCGAACGAGATGGACGGTGTCCCGAACGTTACCCAAGAACCGATCTCATCCGGCGAGACGTTCAGCTACGAGTACGACGCCTCACCGGCGGGCACCTACGTCTATCACAGCCACGTCGGCCTGCAGCTCGATACGGGGCTCTCCGGGCCACTAATCATCGAGGAAGACTCCCCGCACGTCGAGTACGACCGGGAGTATACGCTCATGATCGACGACTTCCTCTTCGGTCGACCGACACTCGACTCGATCGAAGCCCCACCCGGAGGCGGTCCTGGAGATGGAGATCCGGGGAGAGGACCTGGAGATGGTGGTCCAGGAGACGGAGGCCCCGGCAGAGGTGGTCCGGGCAGAGGTCCGGGGGACGGCATGGGTCCAGGAGACGGTATGGATCCCGGCGGCCCCGGCGGAGACGGTCCCGGAGGCGGCCCCGGTGGCCGAGGTCCCGATGATGGCGGACCTCCGGATGGAGATGGACGAGGCGGAAACAATCCAATGCAGGGACAACGCCCGCCATACGAGGGGCTAGTCATCAACGGCCGTCTCCCATCCGATCCACCGGCCTTCGACGTACAGGAGGGCGAGCGTGTCCGCCTTCGACTGATAAATCCCAGTAGCGCGACGACCTACCAGGTCGGAATCGGTGGCCACCCGCTGACCGTCACACACGCCGACGGACGGCCAGTCGACCCGATCGAGGTCGATTCTCTCGAACTCAGCATGGGCGAGCGGTACGATGTGATCGTCGAGGCCGACGCGCCCGGCGAGTGGGCGATCGTCGCCGCACCCGTCGTCGGGACTGAACAGCCCGCAGAAGCGAGACTCCGGTACGAGAACGCAGACGACGAGGGGACCGCCAATGGCCCGCAGTTCGACGGCCAGCGGCTCCAGTACAGCGATCTCAGCGCGCTCGACTCACTCGACGTCGACGGCACGCCCGACCGAACCTTCCAGTTCACCCTCTCGGGCGGGATGATGCAGGGCGATCCCGACGCGTGGACGATCGACGGACAGGTGTATCCGGACGCCGAGCCGTTAGCGATCAGCGAGGGCGAGCACGTCCGCGTGGAGATGGTCAACCGCAGTCCGGCGATCCATCCGATGCATCTCCACGGGCACTTCTTCCAAGTCGGTGAGGCAGTCAAAGACACCGTGATGGTGCCGCCCTACGGCGGGCAGGTTTCTTTCGACTTCCGTGCAGACAACCCCGGTGACTGGCTCTTCCACTGCCACAACGTCTACCACTTGGAGCGAGGCATGGCTCGCGTGTTCAAATATAGCTAAAATTGTCGCGGAAATCTACAGTGGGACTACCGCAAAAGGCTATCGTAGGGTTTAGCTCGTCGACGGCGTCATGCTGATGTTGAGGCCCTTCTGGATGATCTGTGTGAACGCCATCGAGCACAGGAAGTACCAGACAATCCAGACCTGGATCGGACCGACAATGCCGGTCGTCCACGTCACTTCCCCCGCCAGTGGGATAACGAGCGACGAGAGCTCGTAGTGGGCTTCTGCACCGCGATAGCCGACGACCCAGTACATCCAGAGGAACGCCGGAATGGTCAGAAACATGATCCAAACCATCGGGCGGAACTGCTCTTTGAACATGCCGAGCTGATCGCCCATCATTTCCATCTGTTCTTCTTGAATCGCTTCGAGTTCCTCTTCGTCGCCGCGTTCTTTCGCGTCTTCGCGCCGGTCTTTGACCGCCTGCATCTGCTCGCGGTACTGGCCCATCTTGTCCATATCCATTAGCGCGACCCGAAGCAATGTCGAGTACGTCCCGGTTGCGACCGCGATGATCATGATCACGACGTAGAACGGAAGCACGGACGTTATCGGCCCGAGCACCACGTCGACCGCATTGCCAACGAGTTCGCGAGCCGGTGCCCACGTGTAGCCCGCGAACATGCTGAGCGTGACGACGGCCGCACCCTTGTCCCACTTCGACCACGAACTGCTTTCGATTTCGTCACCGCTCTCGCCCGGTTCTTCGAGGCCATCCCGGATGGCCTCAGGCTCTTCGAGTCGGAATCCCGTCTCGCCGTCGACGAGAATTCCTTTCTCGATGAGTCGGCCCCACTGCCCACTGGTGATCTCTTCGCGCACGTCGACCCATTGGACCTCATTGTCAGTGGCACTGTCGAGGACCGTCTGGATCGCGGGCTTCATCTCGGCGTCCGATCGGACCATCGACCGGACCTTGCGTTCGATCCTGCTCATTACCACCCGGTAGGCAACCAGTAGTTAAGAAGGTTGTACTCTCGGTGTCCGCTCACCGACGTTCACTGGCCGTGAGCGTCACCACTCGCGTGGGTGCGTCTCCGTTCAGGACTCGTCTTCGACGACTGCGGCAATACGTTCGAAGACCTCGTCGGGGTGTGCCTCGCCGTCGACTTCGACCAACGCACCGTGCTCGCGGTAGTGTTCGATCACAGGCTCGGTGTTCTCGTAGTAGGTTTCGAGTCGTTCTTTGACGACCGCTTCGGTGTCGTCGTCGCGCTGGACGAGTCGGGCTTCGACCGCCTCGTCGTCGGGCATGTTGAACTCGGTGTGGTAGATGTCGCCCGTCTCGGGGTCCATCCGTCGACCGGTGAGCCGTCGTACGAGTTCCTCGTCGTCGACGTCGAGGAAGATCACTGCGGTCAGATCGGTCTGCTCGCTGAGGTATTCGGCCTGCGAGAGGTTGCGCGGGTAGCCGTCGAGAACGAAGCCGTCCGCGTCCGCGAGTGCGGCGTCGACGATCTCGTTGACGACTTCGTCGGGGACGAGTTCGCCCGCGTCCATGTACTCGCGTGGCGTCCCGTACTCGGTCTCCATGTCCTTGTTCGCACGCAGTGCATCTCCTGTGGTGATGTGTTCGATATCGTACTCGTCGGCCAGCCGTTTGCTTTGCGTTCCCTTGCCTGCGCCTGGCGCACCGAGCAACAGAATTCGCTTGCTCATACTTCTCAGGTCTCCGGCCGGGGTTAAATGCTTGAAGAAACTGTTGCGAGCCGACAACCGTGAAAAACACTGATTCTTTGAGTAGGCAGTGCCTACCACGGCCATGACTCGATTCGACGCGGAGACGTCCAGCGAGCGCTGCCACCTGTTTGTCGAGGCGATTTCCGCCCACCGGAAGCGGGGTAGTGAGTTCCTTACGATCGAACCCGACGTCCTGCCACCGTCGTCGACCGACGAACTCAAACCGTGGATTCAGTTCAGCGACACCACTATCTCGATGGACTGTACCGACACCGAACTCGATCGGCTCAAAACGCTCGTCGACTCGTACCCCGAGTTTCGTATCGAGGGGTTGGAGAGCCCCGAAAGCGCCGAGGGCACACACGCCCAAATTTCGGCTCGGTCGGACGCCAACCGACTGGCACAGTTCATCGACGAAGCGTTTCAGACCGTCTACGGCTACGAGTCGAGCTACACGGCCTGGGTTGTCGCCATCTGAGGTGGTCGTTGGAGAACTCGATTAGGCGACAACGGTCTGTCGGGCAAACTCCCGAATCACGTTCGTGTAGGCGGTCGGGCGGTGGAGATTGCAGACGTGGCCAACGGATTCGAGCACCTCGATCTCACAGTTTTGGGCGGCTTCGGCGTGGGCTGTTTCGCCGCGTCGCATGACCAGGTCACGGCCGCCGTTGACAAGGAGCGACGGACCGGGATACGACGCGAACATCGCCCGGAAATCGCGGCCTGCCAGATACGGGCCGGCGTTGCCGAACTGCTTCGGATAAAAGCCGGATTCGATTATCTCGCGTTTGTGGTCGTCGGAAATGTCTCGGTTTCGTACCCACTCGGCGGCCCGTTTGTCGACGAACCCCCTGACCCGGTCGCTCCGTGTGGCCAACCGAGCGATGCCGCCGGTTGCACGCGTCAGCAGTTCCATCCCGTCGACCGGGTTCGCGCTACTGCCCGAGAGCACGAGACCGTCTACCCGTTCGGGGTTGTGGCTTACGTACTCGGTTGCGACATAGCCGCCAAGCGAGAGGCCGACGATCAGTGGATCGCCGTTCGTCTCGGTTTCGACAACTTGGGCAAGGAGGTCGACGGCCGACTCGAAATCGAACGAGCCATCCGCCCGTGACCCGTGGCCGGGCAGATCCGGGGCGACGATATGAAACTCTTCAGCCAGCCCGTCGCGTTGGGGTGCCCACATCTTCCGTGTGAAGACAGCCCCGTGAACGAAGACAATCGACTGGGCGTCTTCAGGGCCAGCCGTGTCAATTGCTTCGGATAACGGCGTGTGATCGGTGTGGTGCATCGTCCCGCGTACTACCACGGCAGCATGCTTAGTATTGGGTGTGAAACCTACGTTTTCGAGAGCTTCAGCGAAAAATACTAGCACTACTTCTGGGGTTTAGCCTGGAGCCAAGGAGATCTGGGGAGAAACATCGACGAGGTCGGTGCAACTTGTCGGGATCTGCTCAGGTTTGACGAAACTTCAGCTGAGATTCGACGCTCCAACACTCACTCACGAGTAACGTGTGCT
>NZ_JAQFWV010000050.1:0-23241 GCF_056175805.1 Halohasta sp. A2
ATAAATTAGAGTCTTTTACAGTCTCAAATTTATTCTGTTATTTCTTCGGTAGTGACTCTGTTTTGTGATCGAATATTGAGAAAAACGACGACGAGCTATGTGAAATCACACTTCACTTGGATGGTGCGGTTCGACGCCGCCAGCCTGTGATCGATTCACAGAGAATAGTTATAGGGTTGATAGGAGTACCACGAACTGAGCAATGGTCGACGACGAGTTTCCGACGTCGTGGGCTGATCCCGAGTACGTCGCAGCCGTCGTGGTTGTGCTCTTCGACGGGTGCGCTCGTCTTCTACAATGGGTTGGTCGACGGCGCACCCCCTGTTGAGACAGTCGTATTCGTATTACTCTAGGTGGCACTTCCAGCGGGCCTTGCCTACGAGATCGCTAAACGGTGGGGCTAATCTGCAGACGGCACCGTTCCGACGACGGTATACTCGAAGCCCCCGTCGAGTAGCGAAACCTCGAAGTCAGCCGTCACGAGCATGTCTGCAAGCTCGCTCGGCGTATAAAACGTCGACCCCATTCCAATCGCGTGCTCGGCACGCACGAGAACCCAGCCAAGCGGGTGGCTCGGATCGAACTCCCGAACCACGAACGCGCCACCGGGTCGGAGTACTCGGGCGGCCTCCTCGATTACTGCCTCTTGGTCGGGCATATGGTGAAAGGCGTCGACCACCATCGCCGCGTCGACCGAATCGTCGGCCACAGGCATTTGCCCGGCGTGGCCCTGTACGGCCGAAAGTGAGCCGACTGGGCCGCCGGCGCTCGTGCGTGGAAGACGGAGACTCGTCTGGTCGGGCTGTCGACGTCGAGCGCGTCGAAGCATCGGCCGCGAGATATCGAGCACCGTTCGCTCGGGGACGTCGACTGCGATTGTCGCTCGACCACTCCCGCCACCGAGATCCAGTAGATGGTCGACCGACCCCTCGGCACGAGCCAGTCCGGCGGTCAACGCCTCTGAGTCGGCCGCAGGCATCACTAGATCGTACAGTGGTGCCAGTCGGTCGAAAAAACGAACGTCTCCAAGCCCGTGCATGGGTCGACTCGTCGACCGGACCGTATAGTGATTGCTTCAGCTCTCCTATCACGAACATCCAAGACTGACTGGTCCTGAGCTTATGTATGGGCGATAGTTCGACGTGGGCATTTCAGCGGGTTCGATGGCTGGGCTACCGGAGCTACTACCGGCTGGTCGACGCCAACTACGACCACCGGTGGCTCTCGACCGAGCAGTCGACGCCGGGCGGCCGGTTCCGTAGCTACGAACTGCTCAACCGCCACGGCAACGACCCGATGCTTGCCGAAATGCACGACCACTGTGGCCCCGAGGCGGTGGTCTACGATATCGGAGCCAACGTCGGCGTCTACTCGCTCGCGCTGGCAGCCGACTCGCCGGGACGCCGACTGCTGGCGTTCGAGCCCGCACCCCGAACCTGCGCCCAACTTCAGGCCAACGTCGACTGCAACGAGTTCGGAGACCGAATCACGGTGATAAACTGCGGAATCGGTAACGAAGACGGTACGCGCCCGTTTTTCGTCTCGACCTACGCCGAACTCTCGGGATTCGACCGCGAAAGCGCCACCCGGTGGGAAGCTTCGCTCGCTGAAACCGTCGACGTACCGATCCGACGTGTCGATACGGTCGTCGATTCCAATCCAGTCCCCGACGCGATCAAAGTCGACGTCGAAGGCGCGGGTCCAGCAGTTGTCCGTGGCGCGCGTGAGACGCTCCAAACCTACCAACCAACCCTGTTCATCGAGGTCCATGAAGAGGGATTGACGGCCGACACTGGTCGTGAACTACGTGACCTGTTGGCCGAGGTCGGCTACAGCCGACGCGAGCGGGCCGACTACTGGCGGTGTGAGCCGTCGACGCACTGACGATGCGGGCCGTCGACGCATTGATATACTGTATCTCGCACACAGGTGTCGGCTACCGTTGTGCCAAGAGACAAGTATATGTGTCATGCTCACATGGCTCAAGATGGATTGCTATGAAATCGTGCCACAGCTGCCAGACGGTCATCGACGAGTACACCCTGGACAAACAACTCGAACCGCTGCGTGATCTGACGGTCGACGACTTCAACGTCTGTGCGGACTGCGTCAGCGTCGTTGTAGACGCCTGCGTCGAGTGCGGCGGCGCCGTCTATGTCCCCCGGGGCGATACTGTGGTTCCCGACTTCTGTCCGGCCTGCCGCGCCGAGTGTATCTCGGTCACCGGCCAGGACCCCGGCTGGACTGCCGACAGACTGTCGACCTGACTGTTCTCCTCACATCCCTGCACCTGGCCGTCGAGCCTACTGTTTTCGCGGGATTGTCACGTCAGCCAACCCGGCCTCGATTGCTTCACGTTGACCTTCGAATTCCCCTGGCAGTACGAGTCGCTCGCCGAGTTCGTCTAGCGGCTCGTCGCTGTCGTAGCCCGGCTCGCTCGTCGCCAACTCGAACAGTACGCCGTTGGGTTCGCGGAAGTAGACCGACCGGAACCAGTGGCGATTGATCTGGGCGGTCGGCCGGACCCCGTGTGAGCGGACGGCCTTGCGCATGGCCTCTTGGTCCTCGTCAGTCGGCGTCTGGAAGGCGACGTGGTGGACCGTCCCGTGGCCCTGTCGACCGCCTTCGATCGTCGGCAAGACGTCGACGTACTGGCCCACTGGCCCACTCGCCGCAAAGCGTGTGCGCTCGTCGCCTGGCGTATCTCCCGGCGACTCCTCGGTGCCGACGTCTTCGAGACCCATCGTCCGTAGTAGCTCTTCGGTCTGGAACGGATCGGCCAGCCAGAGCGTCACCGAATGGAAGCCGCGGATGGCCGACTCCTCGGGGACGAACTCGGTCCACGGCACGGTGGGGTCGTCGTCGGGAACGTCGACCGCGACGAGTTCGATCGGCAACCCGTCGGGGTCTTGAAACGGTAGAACCGTTTCGCCAAATCGGTCGATGCGCTCGTCGTAGTCGACGCCGTACTCGTCGAACCGCTCGGCCCAGTAGTCGAGACTTCCCTCGGGCACTCGAAACGCTGTTCGCGCGACCTGGCCGGTACCGACCTGTCCGTTGGGCATGTTCTCCCACGTAAAGAAGGTCATACTGGTGCCTGGGGTGCCCTCCGCGTCGGCGAAAAAGAGGTGATAGGTCGACGGATCATCCTGATTGATCGATCGTTTGACCAGTCGGAGGCCGAGGGTTTCGACCCAGAAATCGATGTTCTCCTGTGGGTTGCTCGCGATACAGGTGACGTGGTGGATGCCCGGAGTCGATGGGGTGTCTGTCATTGGCATATAGAAGGCTCCGGGGTTACTTTAGTGCGCGGTGACACGAGTGTTACCGGTAGCGACTGGTCTCGACACGCCACCTCCATACGACCATTCTTGTGGCGTGATCACCGAACGTCGACATGGAGTTCGCCCTCCTCGGCTGGCCGGTCGACGACCCCCGACTCCGGCTCGATTACCGTCGATTCAGCTACGCCGGCAAGTTCGTCACTGGCAGAACGGGCATCGCCGTGGTTCGTGGCGAGCCACCCGAAAGCTACACCGACCGATCCGTCGACTCGCTGCCGCCGCTCCCCGAGGGCCTCGACGACTCCGAGTTCGTCGACGGCGTCCTCGCGGCGGTCACGTTCAACGCCGACCGTACTGATCCCAATACTCTCTGGCTCCGCTATCTGACAGTCCGCAACGACTTCCGTGGCAGCGGCCTTGCACTCGGCCCGCGGCTCGCGGCATTCATAACTGGCCGCGCAGCGGCGAAGGAGTACGAGACGGTTCGTATCGCGGTCAACAACGCCTTTTCCTACCACGCTCTTTATAAATCGGGGTTCGCCTACACCGGCCGCGAAACTGGGCTCGCGGAGTTGCTTCTCGAACGTCCGATCGAACAGCCAGCCGATGTGTCGACGGCCACTTATCAGGAGGGACTCGATCAGTTCCGCGAGCGAACAGGGCTGTCGGCTGCCGAACGGGAGTTCCTCCGCGATCATGAACATGCTGCTCCGCCCGACGTGCTCGCCGTCGACTCGGGGGTTTCAAATCCTCGGCGTTCCAGCGAGTAACCATGGGAAACGCGGATCTTCGCTCGCTGGCGGCGCTCTCGGAGTGCCCCTTTGCCGACATCGAAGGCAGCGTCATCGCGGTCGACGCCCACAACTGGTTGTATCGGTATCTCACGACGACGGTCAAATGGACCAACGATTCGATCTACACCACCGCTGGGGGCACCGAAGTCGCCAATCTCGTCGGCATTATTCAGGGCCTGCCCAAGTTCTTCGAGCACGATCTCACGCCGATTTTCGTCTTCGATGGTGGCGTGACTGACCTCAAGGACGACGAGGTCGAGCGTCGACGGGAGAACCGCAAGGACGCCGAAAAGCAGTTAGCGGCCGCCAAGGAGGATGGTGACGCGATCGAGGCTGCCCGGCTCTCGGCGCGAACCGTGAGACTCACCGAGACGATCCACGAAACAAGCCGTGAACTGCTCGATCTCTTGGACGTCCCGTACATCGACGCCCCCGCCGAGGGCGAGGCTCAGGCCTCGTACATGAACCGGATCGGCGATGTCGACTACGTCGGCAGCGAGGACTACGACACGCTGCTGTTCGGCGCGCCGCGAACCCTGCGGGGGCTAACGAGCAAGGGCCATCCCGAACTGATGGAACTCCAGCCGACCCTTGACAAACACGAGATTAGCTACGAGCAGTTGGTCGACGCCGGAATGCTCTGTGGGACCGACTTCAACGAGGGCATCAACGGGATCGGCCCCAAGACGGCGATCAAGCTGATAAAGGAACACGGCGATCTGTTCGGGGTCCTGGAGGCTCGCGGCGAGCATATCGAGTTCGCCGACCGGATTCGGGAGCTGTTTTTCCACCCGCCAGTAACCGACGACTACGAGTTCGACCGTTCGATCGAGCCGGATCTGGCGGCCGCCCGTGCCTACGTCACTGAGGAGTGGGAAGTCGACACGGGCGAGGTCGAACGCGGCTTCGAGCGTATCGAATCCTCGGTGGTCCAGACCGGTCTGGATCGCTGGAGTTAGCCGGCTGTCCGACTCACCGTTAGGCTTCGCGTGAGTGATCCAGTCGGTCAAGGGCGTCGACGGCCTCCAGATAGTTGTACAACAACGTCGGGAACTCCCGGCCCCGAAGGTATCGAAGGCCGAAATCCTCGGTCCAGGCGATGATTCCCGTGTCTTCGGTGACAACGCCCGCATCGAGTTCGCGGGCAAGAATCAGGAGATCGAAGTCTTCGCGTGAGTCCAGGACGCCCTGGCGGAGCGCCCGGCGGTAGCGATCCCGCAAATCCGAGATCACGGCGTCGACCTCGGTCATGTGGTCGTGATCCTCGACTACTTGGTCGGCGGAGGTTTCGGCCTGCCGGACCGCCTGCTCGGAGACCCGAAGCCCCCGATCCACACGATCGCTCATCTCGTCGACGAACCGGTAGACCACGTCGGCCGGAATCGAGACGGTGTAGCGATCCGGGTGTTTCTGGATGACCCACGTGTTGAGTTTCGAGCGCGCCTCCTCGGAGACCGGCCGATCGTCCAGCATCGTCGTCAGCTCGCTGTGGATCGACGGCGGCATGTGACACGAGATATCCAGCTCCAACCGTGCGGTGGCGATCAGATCGAGAAGTCGATTGAGGGCCTCATCGAGTGACTCGCCCTCGCGGCGGATCTCCTCGGTCATGAACAACGACGTGTCGAGTACGAACCGCTGTTTGAACGAACGGTCGACCATGTGTCGACTACGGCCCGGTGCATAATGTAGCTCCACATCTGTTCGCTCCATGAGGTTAGATATCGTGAAAATCAGCAGATGTGAGAGGGTCGGCGATGACGTTGATGTGTGCTGGACTCGTAGACAATGGTATGGCCTTCCATGACACACTTGGACTCTCTCGCGAGGCGTTCACGGAGCTTTCAGAGCAGTTGTATCGGGACAGCTACAATGGCCACGAGTATCGGCACCTCCCTAGCTACCGAAAGTCGGTCGAAAAGGGAACGGTCCTTATCGCAGACACGGTAATCCGTGGCTTTCCGAAGATCCCCCGATGTCTGGTACTCGACGAGGGGATTCCACAGCATTTTGATAGAAAGATCGCCGTCGAAGAGAAATTGAATGGGTACAACGTCCGGGTCGCTCGCGTCGACGGCGACGTGCTGGCGTTTACGCGAAGCGGAATCGCCTGCCCGTTTACGACCCACAAAGTCCGGTCACTGCTCGACGTCGACCGATTTTTCGACCGCCACCCCGAGCGAATGCTCTGTGGGGAGATGATCGGCCCGGAAAACCCGTATACGACCGCCGACTGCTACGACGTCGACTCGATCGCCTTCCGGGCGTTCGATATTCGGGATCGAGAGAGCGGCACGCCACTGCCGGTGGTGGATCGCCGCGAAGCCTGCGAGGCGTTCGAGATTCCACAGGCCGAACTGTTCGGCGTCTACGAGCCCACAGAAGCAGTCGACGCGACCCCGGAAATCGTCCGTGACCTCGATAGAGTCCGTCGAGAAGGAATCATCATGCAGACGCTCGATGGCCAGCAACTACTGAAGTACACGACTTCGGCGGCCAATCAAGGCGATCTGGCGTTCGCGTTCACCTTCCCGTTCGATTACGGCCGGGATTTCTCGTTTCGTCGACTCATCCGCGAGGGGTTTCAGTCGGTCGAATTTGCGGAAAGTGAGGCCGAGCGAACCGAACGCGCCCACAACCTCGGTGAGTCGCTGCTGGTGCCGATGGCAGATTCCATTGAGCGCATCGCAGGCGGTGAGCGAATCGGCGAAGCGCATACTGTGCGTGCCGAACCGCGGGTTGTCGACGCCCTCCTGGACCACTTCGAGAAACAGGGGCTGACTATCGATATCGAGTCGGATCGGCGGGTCGACGGCGAGCGTGTGCTGACGTTTATCAAACGAATCCAGCGAACCAATGACAAGGTCGAAGCCTACCTTGCGGGGACGATTGTCAAAGAGTAAGTCTGAGACAGCCGAAGCCCGCCTGTTTTTACCGGGCGAATCCAAGGATGCAACATGAACGCAGCCGACATCGAAGCCGCGATTGAAGCGGGCATCACCGAGGCCGAAGCAACTGTCAGTCTCCCGCGCCAAATTGACCAAGAACACGAGGACGCCCACTACGCCGCCGTCGTCGTCTCACCAGCCTTCGAGGGCCAGAGCCTCGTCGCCCAACACCAGCAGGTCTACGATGCGCTCGGCGAGGCGATGACGACCGACATCCACGCCATCGAACTCAAAACCTACACGCCAGCGGAGTACGACGAACACGGCGAGTGAGCAAACCACATACGCGGTGCATGAACCAATATCAGTAGTTTTTACCTCGGATTCACCCAAGATTTTCCATGGCCGATTCATTCAGAACTGAAGCCGACAGTCTCGGTGAGATGCAGGTGCCAGCCGACGCCTACTGGGGCGCACAGACCCAACGTGCAGTCGAGAACTTCCCCATCTCGGGGATTAGCTTCGGTCGACGTTTCGTCCGCGCGCTCGGCGTCGTCAAGAAAGGAGCCGCCCAAGCCAACCGTGATCTCGGCCTCCTTGACGAGGAGATCGCCGAGGCGATCATCGAGGCAGCCGACGAGGTTATCGCGGGTGACCACGACGACCAGTTCCCGGTCGACGTGTTCCAGACTGGCTCCGGTACCTCCTCGAACATGAACGCCAACGAGGTGATCGCCAACCGCGCCGCCGAGATACTGGGCCACGAGATCGGCGACCGCGCCGTTCACCCGAACGATCACGTCAACTACGGACAGTCCAGCAACGACGTGATCCCGACCGCGATGCACGTCTCGGCGCTCGAAGCCATCGTTAAGGACGTGATTCCGGCGCTCGAAACCCTCGAAGCCTCGCTGGCCGACAAAGAAACCGAGTTCGACGGCGTCGTCAAGACGGGCCGCACGCACCTCCAAGACGCCACGCCAGTTCGACTCGGCCAGGAGTTCGGCGGCTACCGCACCCAGATCGCAAAGGGCGTCGACCGAGCCGAGCACGTCCGCGACCATCTCGCAGAACTGGCTCTCGGCGGCACCGCAGTCGGAACCGGCCTTAACACGCATCCGGAGTTCCCCGAACTGGCTGCGGAGTACATCGCCGCCGAAACCGGCCTCGAATTCCGCGAGGCAGACAACCACTTCGAGGCACAGGCCGCCCACGACGCGATGGCCGAAGCCCACGGCGCGCTGCGAACCGTTGCTGGCTCGCTGAACAAAATCGCCAACGACCTCCGACTGCTCGCATCGGGACCGCGCAACGGCCTTGGCGAGATCGAACAGCCCGAAAACCAGCCCGGTTCGTCGATTATGCCTGGCAAGATCAACCCGGTCGTCGCCGAAGCCGTCAATCAGCTACACAAGCAGGTCGTCGGCAACGATGCCGCCGTCGCTGCGGGTGCAAGCGAGGGGCAGATCGACCTGAACCTGTACAAACCAGTGCTGGCGCACAACCTGCTCGAATCGGCCGAACTCATCGCGAACGGTTCTGAGGTATTTGCCGAGCGGTTCGTCGACAAACTCGAAGCAAACGAGGAGTACTGCGCCGAGCAGGTCGAACAGTCGATGGCCCTCGCCACTGCGCTCAACCCTGCCATCGGCTACGACAAGGCCTCGAAAGTCGCCAAGAAGGCGCTCGCCGAGGGGAAGACGGTTCGACAGGTCGCCGTCGACGAAGGGTATCTCACCGCCGAGGAGGCCGACGAAGTGCTCGATCCCGAAGCGATGACCCACCGCGGGATTCTCGGAACCGACGAGTAACGGAATTCCACTCTCCAACGGGGTTCGGTCAGAAAAACGGACGTACAACTTGGTTGCCGTGCCGATTCGTGGCTGAATCCCGACGAAACCTCACGGTTTGACATACCAGAGAGACGTCGCTACCCACGAATACCGCGTAGCTACTGAACGAATACTACTGTTAGCCTTGAATCATTATCTCTCATTATAGTCAGTTGTCGACCGTTCTAATCGCAGGACGCTTCCGGATTACATCCGGATACTGGCCGTTGACCCCGAAAACGATATTTTGAAGCCCATACCTGTAGAATCCCGAAGTATGCCTCAGCTTCAGACACGGGGACGCGACCTGTTACTGTGCCGAAAATGTGGATCGACGTTCCCCGAGGGTCAGGCGACCCGTGACGGCTGGCACTACGAGTGCCCCGGTGAGAACTGTGACGCTGAGGGGCTCGGTGAGGGCCTCCGGCGCGTACGATCGCAGAACTAACTTCTCGGTATCACGTATCCGTCCCCTGCTGTGCGCGTTTTCGCTTAGGATCGCGCCAGCATCTCCATCCTTTTTAGCCCCCCGTGTCCCACGTTCGATCAATGAGTAGCTCCGAGTACGACTACGACTCGCTCGGTCTCGTCGCTGGTCTGGAGATCCACCAACAGCTCGATACCGAAACCAAGCTGTTCTGTGACTCACCGACCGCGATCCGAGAACCTGAGGCATCCGACCGCACGATCACCCGATTTCTCCATCCCACGAAGAGCGAACTCGGCGAACTCGACGACGCCGCCCTCGAAGAGAGCCGCGTCGACCGCGAGTTCGAGTATCTCGCCTACGACACCACCTGTCTGGTCGAAGAGGACGACGAGCCGCCGACCGAGGTCGACGGTGAAGCCCTCGCGGTGGCCATGCAGATCGCTTCGCTGTTAGACATGAGCGTCGTCGACCAGCTCCACGTCATGCGAAAGCTGGTCATCGACGGCTCGAACACCTCGGGCTTTCAGCGCACGATGCTGCTCGGACAGGAGGGCGAAATCCAGACCAGCGACGGGCCAGTGTCTGTGGTCGACCTCCTTCTCGAAGAGGAATCCGCCCAGCGCGTCGAAGAACGCGACGACGGCGTCCTCTACAGTCTCGATCGCTTGGGGATTCCGCTCGTCGAAATCGGAACCGGCCCCGACATCCGCAGTCCACAGCAGGCCAAAGAAGCGGCCAAACGGATCGGAATGCTCCTGCGCTCTACTGGCAAAGTCAAACGAGGGCTCGGGACCATTCGGCAGGATGTCAACGTCTCCATCGCGGAGGGCGCACGCGTCGAGATCAAGGGTGTCCAGGCACTCGATCAGATCGACGAGATCGTCGAGTTGGAGGTCCAGCGACAGTCGGAGTTGGTCGACATCGCGGCTGAACTCCACGAGAGGGATGCCAGCGTCGGTGAGACACAGGACGTAACCAGTGTCTTCGCCGAGACCGACTCGGGTGTGATCGGTGGCGCACTCAGTTCGGGTGGCACAGTCACAGCCGTTCCACTGTTCGGCTTCGACGGACTCGTGGGCCACGAGATCCAACCTGACCGTCGACTCGGCACCGAGTTCTCGGATCACGCCAAACGCCACGGTGCAGGCGGTATCTTCCACACCGACGAACTCCCGGCCTACGGCGTGACTGAGGATGAAGTGGCGGCCCTGCGCGAGGCCGTCGACGCAGGCTCGGAAGACGCGGTTGCCATCGTCGCCGCGGACTCGGAAACCGCAGAGCTCGCCATCGAGGCGGTCGCCGATCGCGCCGAAACGGCGATCGAGGGCGTGCCAGAGGAGACCCGCGATGCGACCGAGGAGGGGACGACGCGCTACCTGCGCCCCCTACCCGGTGCGGCGCGGATGTACCCCGAGACCGACGTGCCGCCGGTCGAACCCGACCCGAGCGAGATCGAGGTGCCCGAACTGCTGACTGAAAAAGTAGAGCGCTATCAAGCGGAGTTCGGCCTCGACGAGGGCCTCGCCGAGCAGGTCGCCTACGGTCGTCGGATGCCGCTTTTTGAAGAGGCCGTCGAGCGGGGCGTCGACGCCACTTTTGCGGCCTCTGTGCTCGAAAGCACGGTGGTCGAACTCCGCCGTGACGGCGTTCCGGTCGAAACCCTCGCGGATGCCCATTTCCTCGCGGTGTTCGACCTCGTGGCCGACGACGAGTTGGCGAAAGAGGGCGTCGGTGACGTGCTGACAGTGCTGGCCGAGCACCCCAATCTGACCGCCGAGGAGGCCGTCGAAGAGGCTGGACTTGGCGGCGTCGACGAGAGTGAGGTTCGGGAGGTCATCGTCAGTGTCGTCGAGCGCAACGGCGACCAGGTCGCCGAGGAGGGGATGGCCGCCTTTTCTGGACTCATGGGCGAGTGTATGGGCCAACTCCGCGGGAAGGCCGATGGTGAGACGATCAGTTCACTGCTCCGCGAAGAGATCGGCAAGCGGAGCTAAGACCGAGTCACTCGATCATACCGTTCAACCGGTATCTCTCGGACGAGTACACCGAGGATACCGGGTATGGTTGGCTTACCACTGTTTGAAGCAATCTAACCCGTTCTGCAATAATATGGAGAGTGGAACACAATAGCCGGACAGTCGGTTCGTTTTCCTGACGGAGGGTTCCACTCACGGTTTCTGTTAGTGTCGACCTCTGTGTATGCAATAGTATATCTCAACCTAACTCCTCATTCACCTACTGTCTATGTTGTGTGTACTTACTGAAAGTATACGGTAACTAAGGTGTAAATAACGAACGTGGTATTCTCCCTCACAATAAGTGAGATGACAGATAACAACCACAGTCGACGCAAGTATCTCAGTATTATCGGTGCGACGAGCACACTAGCGGTAGCAGGCTGTATCGCGTCCGGTCAAAGTTCGGATGAACGATCCCTTGAGTGGGGTGGACAGGGAGAAGAAAACGCGGAGCTCACTTGCTCAGAGGGTGAAGATGGTTTCTGGAAGTGGGTGCTGACTCCTGGTGGTCGACCAGCAATCGATGTCGAGAGCGCAGAACTTACTGTCACGTTTGGAGATGAAACCGAGGAGACTGTCACAGGGTTCCGACCTGGCGAAGGAGACGAGGGGGCAGTCCAATTTGAGGTGTTCAAAAGTAACGGCGGAACGGTCGCAGACGCCGAAGTCACCTTCTCGGGCGGAGGTAACAACGTGGTCCTTACAATCAGCGAATCAGACTGTGTTGAGGGCGATGACAACGGGAATGGTGGTGATAACGGAAACGACGATGACGACAACGGGGATGATGACAACGGAGACGACGACAACGGGGATGGCGACAACGGAGACGACGACAATGGGGATGATGACAACGGGGATGATGACAACGGAGACGACGACAACGGGGATGATGACAACGGAGACGACGACAACGGGGATGATGACAACGGAGACGACGACAACGGGGATGATGACAACGGGGATGATGACAACGGGGATGATGACAACGGGGATGATGACAACGGGGATGATGACAACGGAGACGACGACAACGGGGATGATGACAACGGAGACGACGACAACGGGGATGATGACAACGGAGACGACGACAACGGAGATGATGACAACGGAGACGACGATGATGAAAAGAAAAAGCCGGATGTCGAGGACAACGTCGACCTTGAGTTTGTCTGCGAGGAGGATGACAAACTCAAATACGAGGTGTGCAACGACACCGACCACCGGCTCAAGTTCTCCTGGAAGGTGAATGGAGACGGTGGCAAAGTCACAGTCGACGGCGAGTCCAGCGACACGTTCTACGTGACCGCCGACAAGGGTGAGACGGTCTATCTCTACCACGATGGGAAGAAAGTAGCCGCTGCCGATACCGAATAGAGTCGAACAGTAACCGGCAGTGAGACCGCGCTGCCGAGCAACTCATCACTGTTTGCTCTGCGGCTTTTTTGAACCACTCTCTCGCAGATCGGCGTGCTCAAGGTTCTTATCGATCCCGACGAATACCCAACACATGACGATCTTCTTCGAAGACCTCACAATTTGTGATATGTATAGTAGTGACGACTACCACGTTACCGAAGCCGAAATCGTCGAGTTCGCCGACCAGTACGACCCCCAATGGTTCCACACCGATCCCGACCGTGCGGCCGCCGACTCGCCGTACGGCGGGTTGATTGCCAGCGGCTGGCACACCGCTGCGATGACGATGCGCCTGCTCGTTGAATGCCTCATGGACGACGCCGCCACGATGGGCGCGAAAGGCGTCGACGAACTCCGGTGGCTCCAGCCAGTCAAACCGGGCGACCGGCTTTCGATTCGAGCCGAAGTCGAGGATCGAGCGGTCGACAGCGAGAGTCAGGGGACCATTCGGCTGCGGGTCGAGACCTCGAACAGGGATGGCGATGTGGTGTTTTCGATGGTTGGCATTGTGATGTTTGCCCGGCGGAATGACTGACGCTACAGGTATGTATGCGCATACCATACTTATATAGTCAAAATCGAAAACGGCCACAAGAGACTGTGGTGAGCCCTCACACGGCCGGGGTGGTTTGAAAGCGCTTTTATGGGGGAGCGTCAAACGAAAGGATACAGCCTATCGGGGTTGATGATACTCCTCGCCGTCAGGGACCAACCGTTCGGCGAGGACGTGCGAGCCCGCAGATAGGAGAGGTACAACATATGCCAGTTTACGTAGATTACGACACCCCAGCCGACCTCGCAGAGCGCGCGCTTGACGCTCTCGAAGTCGCTCGAGACACCGGTAGTGTAAAGAAAGGAACGAACGAGACCACCAAAGCCATCGAGCGCGGCAACGCCCAGCTCGTCTATGTCGCCGAGGACGTCTCGCCCGAAGAGATCGTGATGCACATCCCCGAAATCGCCGAGGAGAAGGGCATTCCGGTCGTCTTTGTCGAGACCCAAGACGACGTTGGCCACGCCGCCGGACTCGAAGTCGGCTCGGCCGCGGCCGCCATCGTCAGCGCCGGTGACGCATCGGACGACGTCGAAGACATCGGCTCGAAGGTCGAGGAACTCCAGTAACTCACCATGAGCGCAGAGGAGAACGCCAGCGACTCGACGGCCGCAGAGGTCATCGAGGTCGTGGGCAAGACCGGGATGCACGGCGAGGCCATGCAGGTCAAATGCCGCATCCAAGAAGGCTCGAACCAGGGCCGCATCATTACCCGCAACGTGCTGGGTCCGATTCGCGAGGGCGACATCCTACAGCTGCGAGAGACCCAGCGTGACGCGGACTCCATCGGAGGCCAATAATGGTAGAAACACGCACCTGCGACTACTCAGGCGAAGATATCGAGCCCGGTACGGGCACGATGTTCGTCAAAAAAGACGGCACCGTCCTCCACTTCAAGGACTCGAAAGCAGAAAAGAACTATCTGCTCGGCCGCGAAGCCCGAGACCTCGAGTGGACCGAAGCAGGCCGTAACAACCGCGGCAACTAGTCGACCACACCACCACCTGATCGCCAGCGGTCGACCAACAACCGTATTTATCCGCGCCGAAATATCGAACCATGAGCAACGACGAACGGACCTTCGTCATGGTCAAACCCGACGGTGTCCAGCGTGGTCTCATTGGTGAAATCACCTCCCGGTTCGAGCATCGCGGGCTGAAGCTCGTCGGTGCGAAAGCCCTCCAGATCGACCGCGAGCTAGCCGAAGAACACTACGCCGAACACGAAGACAAACCGTTTTTCGATGATCTGGTCGACTTCATCACCTCCGCGCCCGTGTTCGCGATGGTCTGGGAAGGCAAGGACGCCACCCACCAGGTCCGCCGCATGGTTGGCGAGACCGACCCTGCGGAATCCCCACCGGGAACGATCCGCGGGGATTTTGGACTCGATCTCGGTCGAAACCTGATCCACGCCTCGGACCACGAGGACCCCGGCTCGAACGAACGCGAGATCGAGCTGTTCTTCGACGAGGACGAACTGCTCGATTACGAGCAGGTCACCGCTGAGTGGCAGTACGAGTAGTCGACTCACTCTAATCACTTGAGATTCCATCTACGTATGATCCTTAACCGGTGTTTCCGCTGTACTATACACACAGCGACGTCTACAGGGAGTCTCCAATGACCTCTCCCGTTTTGTTCGCTCTCGCGCTCGTGATCGCGTTCGGCGTTGCCGCGGTCACTGGGGCGAGTAGCGTGTCGGTCTCGATGGCTCCGGCAATCGGCTCGAACTCGATCAGCGTCCTGCGAGGGGCGTTGCTCGTTGGCGTCGTGGGGTTTATTGGCGCGGTCGCTCAGGGCGCGACAGTCACCCGCGGCGTTGGCTCCGACATTGTCACCGGAACAATCAGCTTCGAGATGGGCACGATTGCATTGCTCGTCATTGGCCTTTATGTTGGTATGGGCATCTATTTCGAGCACTCGATCCCGGTCGCCTTCTCGACGTTCGGCGCGGTCGCCGGTGTGGGGTTGGCTGCGGGCTACAGCCCGAACATCGACTTTTGGTCGCTGACGTTCGTCGCGTGGGTTGGTTCGGGAATTGCCGCAGTGGGGCTGGCGTATGGTTTGGCCCGGCTCGTCCAGCGAATTCCCGCGTCGACAAAAATGAATCAACGGATCGACCGCGCTGTACTGTTTTCGGGCATTGTCTTTTCGTTTATTGGCGGTGGCAGTCAGGTCGGACTGGCGGTCGGCCCACTCGTTGGAACTGTCTCGGAGTTTGGGTTCGGTATCCTGCCGCTGATCGTTTTCGGTGGGCTGGGGATCATGGTCGGCGCGTGGACCAAGAGCCCGATCATGTTGCAGGCGGTCGCCCGGCAGTACGCCAGCCTCGGCCAGCGGACTTCGCTGGCGGTGCTCCTGACGGCAATTCCAATGGTCCAGCTGATCGCCAATGTTCTCGGCGTGCCGATCTCCTACAACCACATCATCATCAATTCGATCGCAGGCTGTGGGTTCGCTCACGGCAGCGGCGGCGTCGACCGTCGGAAGTACCTTGGAACGCTCTCGAGTTGGGTCATCACGCTCATCGGGTCGACGCTGACCGCCTACACACTGTTCTATGTGATTCAACTCCTCTGAGTCGCGCCATAACCCGAGCTTACTTGCCTCTCGGTAGCCTCCAATTCAGCGATGGGTAGTGATCTTTTCACGCCGCTGTCGATCCGGGCAACGACCGTACCGAACAGGGTGATGGTCTCGCCGATGTGTCAGTACTCGTGTGAAAACCGCGACGGCTTGGCCACTGATTGGCACGCTCAACACCTCATGAGTCGCGCCGTCGGTGGGGCTGGTATCGTGATGACCGAAGCCACTGCCGTCGAGCCACGGGGCCGCATCTCGCCCGAAGATCTGGGTATCTGGGACGACGATCACGTCGACCCGCTGGCCGATATTACTACCTTTATAAATAGCCAGGGAAGCGTGCCAGCTATCCAGTTGGCCCACGCCGGTCGCAAGGCCTCGACGAGTCGGCCGTGGGAAGGCCACGATCCACTCCAGCACGATGAGGGCGGCTGGGACGTTATCGGGCCGACCGACGAGCCATATCCCTACAGCGACCGGGAGGAGCCAGCGACTAAGCGTCTATCGCGGGAGGATATGGACACTGTGACCGAAGCGTTCGTCGACGCCGCTGAGCGAGCCGACGCCGCTGGCTTCGAGATCGCCGAGGTCCACGCGGCCCACGGCTATCTGCTCCACGAGTTCCTCTCACCGGTAACTAACACGCGCGAGGACGACTACGGCGGGCGCTTCGAGAACCGAATCCGGTTCCCGCTTGAAGTCGTCCGAGCGGTCCGAGATGTATGGCCTGACGAAAAGCCGGTGTTCGTCCGCATCTCAGCGACCGACTGGCTCGACGACCGCGAGTCGTGGACCGTCGACCAATCAATCGAGTTCACCGACCGAGTCGCTCAAGCAGGCGTCGACTTCATCGACGTGAGCGCGGGTGGGATTCACCCCGACCAGCAACTGCCGTCGACAGGGCCAGAGTATCAGGTGCCCTACGCCCAGCGAATTAAAGACGAAACGGAGTCGGACATCACAGTCGGTGCTGTCGGTGGCATCACTGTACCGGAACAGGCCGATGCACTGATCCGAAACGGGCGAGCGGATATGGCGATCATCGGCCGCGAACACCTCCGTGACCCGTACTTCACGCTCCACGCGGCTCGACAGTTAGACAGCGAAACCGGGGTTTCGGTGCCGATCCAGTACGACCGAGCGTTCTGAAAGTCATTTCATCTGTTATTTTTGGTGTTTCGTAGCTCGTCGACCGCGCTCGACGACAGTTCGGTTCTAGCAGTCACGCCCTGAGCAGCGAGCGCACCGCAGGCGTTGCCGACCGCCAGCGCGTCGGCGTACGCCGTCAGTTCGCCAGCCACCTCCGATGAGCCATTGCCGCCGACCAGCGTCGCCAGAAAGCCCGCCGCGAATGCATCGCCAGCCCCACTCAGGTCGACCGGGTCGACGACGAACCCCGTGTGGGTCGTCTCGCCCTCGGGGGTGTAGACGGTTGCGCCGTCGTCGCCGTGTTTGACGATGACGGTCAGCTCGTCGGGGTCGGTCGGCGAAAGCACACCAGCGTCGGCGACGAGATCGGCCTCACGCTGATTTAAAAAGAGGAGGTCAGTCGACGCCAGTGCCTCGCTGTACTGTCGGTTGGCCACCTGTCGTCCTGGATCGAAGCTCACCGAGAGCCCCAAATCGCTCGCCAGCCGGGCTAACTGTGCGGCCATCTCCGGTGACTGGCTCGTCAGGTGGAGGTGGTCGATACCCCGAAACAGTTCGGGCGAAATTGCCTCGCTACAGAACGCCTCGTTGGCTCCCGCGTTCGAGAACACCATCACCTCGCCGGTGGCGTCGACCACGAGATATTTGACCGAGGTCGACTCCTCGGGATCGATGAAGACGTGCCCACAGTCGACGCCCGCGCGGTCGAGTTCTTGCAGTACGAGTGCACCGGTGTCGTCGCCACCGACACTGCCATACAGCGACGCAGTTACGCCAAGCCCGCCGAGCCCGACTGCGACGTTGGCCGCTGAGCCGCCGCCCGACTGAATCAAGCGCTCGATTCGGACTTCCCCGTCCGGGTCCGGCAGCTCGTCGACGTGCATCGTTACGTCCCAGTTGATGTGGCCTGCACAGAGCACCCGCATTATTTATCCACCGGCTCTTCCCACGGTTCGCCGACGCTCTCGCCGAAAAGTTCGCGCATCAGTGTGACAATGCTCTCGGGTGGGAACTGGCCCCGTTCGGTGATGATTGCGTCGACGTAGCGCGGCGGTGTCACGTCGAACGCGGGATTCGCCACGGTGATTTCACCGATCGCCGCTCGGTCGCTCGTGTCGACTACTTCACCTTCATCTCGCATCTCGATTTCGACGACGTGGCCGGTCAGCGTGTCGGGATGGAGTTTGATCGTCTGGGCGGCGGCCATTACCGGTGTTCCTCTGTCTTTGGCGTTGACCGCCAGCCCACTCGTCCCGATTTTGTTTATTACACTGCCGTCGGCCGCAATGCTGTCAGCACCCACGAGCACGTGATTGACCTCGTCCAGGTACCGGCGGGCCGCGCTGTCGACGATCAGGGTGACGTCGACGCCCAGTTCACGGAGTTCACGGGCCGTGATGTGGCCCTGATTTCGGGGGCGCGTCTCCTTGACGATCGCCGAGATTTCCTTGCCCTGGTTGACGGCAGCCTCGACGCAGGCAAGCGCGTCCGTCGAGTGGCAGTGAGTCATCACCGTGTCTCCGTCACGGAGTCGGTTCGCGCCGACTGCGCCGAGATCCGTCTGCGCGCGGTCGAGTCGGTCGACGAACTCGTCGGCAGCTTCGATCACCGAGGCGCGAAGCGAGCCGACCGTCTCGCCGTCCATCCGCTGGAGGACGTACCGAAGCGCATTTGGGAGGCTGACCGCTGTCGGTCGGGTCGTATGCAGTCGTCGACCCGCCGCTCGCATCGCTTTTTCGAACGCGACGGGACTCGAGGGAGTCAACTCGATGGCTTGGCTCCGGAGTGCGGTTGCGGCGGCTGCCCCGATCGTCGCGGCCCCACGGATCTCCATCGATGCGATGGCGCTGGCCGTCTCCTCGACTATCGGATGGAGGTGTGGCTCTGACATCTCCCTCGGTGTAGCACGCCGGGATACAAGAGGGTGTGGGCGACAACCGTCTCAGGTACCGTAGTCGACCACGACATCCGATTCGGCATCGTACCCTAGAACGCCTTGCGTATCTAATGCTGGCAGGAGCCGTTCGGTGAGCCCGCTTCGAATCGTCGACCGACTGACCGTCTCCGGTTCCCGCTTGTCAATGGTGTCGACGAGGTGGTCAACCGGAACAACGCCATACGTAGATTCGAGATACTCCTCGACAAGCCACCGTCGCCATTCGCGATACTGTTCTGCGGTGAGTCGTTTTCCGGTTGACGCTTCCGGCTTTGTAGATTCGCTCCGTTTGTGTCCCTCTCGGGTTTTGATGTCGGTTCCGTCGTCGACTGTGCCTTCATGATCGGCTGATCGTCTGTACTCTACGGTGTCTTCGTGATCCATTGGAAACTCGTCCGTCTGTAACGCATCGGAACGTTTGGGAGTCGTCGGTTCCGACCGATTATTTGCCCGGTTTATCCCGTGGCGGAACGTCATGGTCTATGTTGTGTCCGTTGTGAGCCAACTGAATAACTGTTCGGTCGCTGATCTGTACTCGGTCTGCATCATTTGCGTAGATCTCGGTATCTTGTAACTACTGGGGAGTAGGCTATGGCTATCAGCCGTCCCATGGCTGACATCCGAGAACCGATTCGACTATTAGTCCTATTTAGTGAATTTCACTCAATTATTAATTGTGTGCTTATCTGTGTCAAACTCCTTTCGTACTCCATGGACAGTCGCCTTCAACTTCTGGGCAAATCACTGGACGCGCTTCCGCTGAACGTCTCCATTCTGGATAGCGACGGAACAGTTCTTCAGACGAACTTTGCGTGGCAGGAGTTTGGCAGGCAGAACAACATCCGGACGGACCCGGAGACGATTGGGGCCAACTACCTCGATGTGTGTGCCGAATCGTCGACCGAAACGGCCACACAGACTTTCGATGGACTTTCGGAACTCCTCGCGGGCGACCGCAACCAGTTTACACTCGAGTATCCGTGTCATTCTCCGATCGAACAGCGCTGGTTTCTCCTCTTGGCCGTCCCCGTGCTGATCGACGACGAGCGATACGCGGTCGTCGCACACGTCGACATCACGAGGTTCAAATTTGCCGAGCGCCACCTCAAACAGCGCCACGACCGACTCGACGCACTCACCCATCTCAACACCACGGTTCGGGAACTGACACACATTGTGATCGACCAGTCGACGCGCTCGGAGATCGAGTCGGCCACCTGCGCTACCCTTATCGACTCGGATAGTTACGTCGCAGCCAGGATCGTCGAGGCCGATGCGAGAACCCAGTCGCTTACGGTTCGTGCCACTGCGGGCGACTGGAAGTCCGATATCGACCGGCCAACTACCGAGTTCGGCGGAATTCCCGGCCACAGCCTTGTTCAGCAGGCGATCTGGACCCAGGAGTTACAAACCACCCACACTATCCACGACGATCCAGCGTTCGACTGGAAACAGGATGTCGACCAGCTTTCCAACTACTACTCGATGGCGGCCGTTCCGATCATCTACCACGAGACAGTGTACGGTGTGCTCTGTCTTTCGACGGACCGATCCAACGCGTTTGGGCCGGACGAACGGACCATCCTTTCGCAGCTCGGAACGGTTCTCGGTCACGCGATTGCTGCCAACGATCGGGCGCTCGCACTGATGAGCGACCAGCTAACCGAAGTCGACATCCGGATTCCGGATGTTTTTGATTTGGCCCCCTCCTCCACATCTGCGTGGAGGCTGACGATCACGCAGACGATCGCTGACTCAACTGACGGCTGTCTGCTCTACGGGGAGACCACCACCGACGATCTCGATGCGATTCAGTCGGTTGTCGACCAGCTCGACGGTACGCACCTCTCAGTTCTCAGCACCGACGGCGACCAGATCAGACTCCTCATCCGGCTACTGCAGCCGTCTCCCATGGCTCTACTCGCAGATTACGGTTGCTCGACCGAGTCGACCGTCTTCGACTCCGGCGACTGCTATCTGACGGTTCACCTCCCGTCAGGCGACGATGTCCGTCAGTTGATCGAGCGACTCACCGACACCTTCGGGGACGCAGAACTGCTCGCCCGACGGCAGGTTCAATCGACGGCACCGGTCGACTCCGAGCGGATGATTCCTGCGGCCGCAGCGCTCACCGACCGACAACAAACGATTCTCAAGACCGCACACGCGGCAGGCTACTTCGAGTGGCCACGGGACTGTTCGGGTGAGGATATCGCCAAAACACTGGGTATCTCTTCGCCAACGTTTCATCAGCATCTCAGGATTGGTCAGAAAAAACTCATGGATGCCATCTTCACCGATCCACACGTGGCAACCAAGGGTTGAGTATCTCCGTACTGGTACTCGATATCGAGCGGTCGACGTCGTCTTAACCCAACAGGCCGAGGTTCTCGATTCGCTCGACAATCTGTTCGACGGCCGCCGTCGCATCCTGTGTTTGTTTGCCGCCAGTGATCACGATCTTGCCACTACCGAACAGCAGGATAACGACCTCCGGTTCGTCCATCCGGTAGACGAGCCCAGGGAACTGCTCGGGTTCGTACTCGACGTCTTCGAGGCCGAGTCCGATAGCCAGCGCGTTGAGGTTGAGGTTGTGGCCGAGATCGGCGCTCGAAACGATGTTCTGGACCGTGATCTCGGGGTCCTCTTCGACGGGGATCGAGAGCCCCCGGAGCTTCTCGAAGATAATGCCAAGTGCTTCGTGGACGTCGTCGATGCTTTTCGCACCGGTACAGACGATCTTCCCCGAGCGGAAAATCAATGCGGCAGCCTTGGGGTCCTGTGTTCGGTAGACCAATCCGGGGAAGTTGTCAGGGTTGAAATCGGCTCCCGGAAGGTCCTCGGCGAGGGCTTCGAGATCGAGCTCCTGACCGATTCCTGTCGATGCGACCACGTTCTGAATTTCGATGGAGTCTGCCGGCGCTGTCATCTATACTACCTTATATACAAGCCTCCCTTATAAACCGACCCGTTATAAACTACTTTCGCCGGTTTTATATGCCACACTTCGCTTCAGTTTTCGCCAACTGCTGTATTTCGCCTTCTCAGCGCTATTCAGGTCGAGTTCCCGGCTGCGTTTCTGCGAGAGCCTCGATGTTAACATACCTTCCTCTATGTTCTCGTTGTTCTCTGGGTCGACTGTCCAGAAGCAACGATCCGCTTTCGATCAAAGACGACTTACTGTCGACCATCGACAACCGACCTCTAACCATCGGTATCCGTCTGATAGCATCGATAGAACCTAACGACTACCTCCGTTAGCACCTCCCTACTAGTTCTTGCACTCGTGATTATCGCTTATCGGCGTACGAGCCACCAGGTACGCTGTCGACTTTTTGAGCACCGATCGGTGAGTCGACTCGAGTCGATACCTTATTGCTTCTACTGTTGATCAGGCTCTCGGGCTATCTTAGTAATCTCTGCCCCGGTCGCGATTACCGTTTTCGGACGGTGTTCTGTTAGATCTTCGCTTTGTTCTTACTCCAGATGTCTGGTTAATTCTCTTTTCACGCGTACGTATGCTAGGTCCAGCTTCGCGTACACGTGCGCTCACTCATACGAGGCCATAACAGCAACATAACCCTTGACATAGATGATTCTCTGAAGATGAGCATCACTCGTGTTGGCTCGACTGTCGACCTGTACTTTGCTCCTGTATTCTTACGCGTTAGTCGAAGTTGATATGTGTCCACTTATCATGGTATGATGGCTGTTTGGCTGACTATCTGTTCATCATGTCCACTATTTTTTGATTTAACGACGAGATCAACGGGGTTAAGTATGAACCTCTCATCGGTATGAATGCGAAGGTCGGTCGGTACGGCCCGACTGACACCCGGCGTCGGAATCGCCCGACGGCGGCCATCCCGAAACAACGCCCTTAAGTATACCAGGGCATTCGGATGGAATGCAACAGACAACACACGAGATTGCAAGGCCGTTCAACTCGGTCGGCACTCGTGGAGCAGATCGAACGGGTTCGGATCGGCCGACCCAAGCGAAGTTCGACGGGTTTATACCCGTGACTCGCATTCGATCTAATCCGAAGAAATGGGGATCCCGCCCCTGCGGTACGCCGTACAGATGGGATCCGACGTTAGCCTTGGTAGTTCGGTGTCACCCGATTGCTCGGAGGATGCCGAACTCGGACCATGCAATGAGACACATATATTTGGTGACCGATCTCCTGATGGAGATCGTTCCCGCCAGCCCCCAACCACTTCTGTGGTTGGACACATTCCGGTTGATCCTGCCGGAGGACATTGCTATTGGGATTCGATTTAGCCATGCTAGTTGTACGAACTTAGATTCGTAGCAGATAGCTCAGTAACACGTGGCCAAGCTACCCTTCAG
>NZ_JAQFWV010000051.1:0-23240 GCF_056175805.1 Halohasta sp. A2
CGAGAATCAAGAGCATTTCAAACAGTTTGTCACTGACACATTCTTAGATCTCTCTCAACGTCTTGGATTTGCGAATGGTTGGATCAAAAAGTTCCTCACCGATATTCAAAAGTTACGCTGACCACTCATGCCTACTACCAGTCCAGCGAGACTCGACAGCAGGGCTCCGGCCTCGGTCAGACTCGGCGCATAGAGCCCCCATATCAGCGGGACGAACACCGCTGCCGCCAGCAGGTCGGCGGTCAAAAACAGCTGGAGGACGCTATAGCCCTGTGCGCCAATGACGACCGCACCAACGGCGACGAGAACGGTGACCGAACGACCAATCACTCGTAGCGAGCGTTCGTCGTCGACCGCACCTAGTCGGGCGATGTCGACAGTCACGAGACTCGAAATCGCGTTCAACATCGTGTCGGCCGAACTCATGACGAGTAGCACCACCAACAGAACGACCACGAACGCGACCGACTCCGGTAGAACTTCGGTAACAACGAGGAAGAAGGCGACACTCTGGGTTTCGGCTGTCACGAGGTTGAGTCCGGAGGCGACGACGCCGAACAGCCCCGCGAGCAGGACCATCGGAACGACCGTCAGTGCGGCGAGCGAAAATGACCGGGTGAGTGTCGACTCACTGTCCGCCGCATACACCCGCTGCCAGATCCCCTGATTCAGCATATTTGCGCCCAAAATAGCGAAAACGACATAGAGTCCGAACTCGAGGCCGGGCCGAAAGCCGGGATCAAGGAGGCTTGGATCGGTGGCGAGCGCGGTGGCGTGGATCTCGCCAGCCCCACCGAGCGAGACGACAGCTGCCCCGAAGCCAACTGCCAGCAGGGGGAGAATGCAGAGCGTCTGGACGGTATCGGTGAAAATACTCGCAACCAGTCCACCGTAAGCAGTATATATGAGCACAAAGAAGCCGACGGCGGTCGCGGTCTGCCAGGGTGGAACGCCAGCGACGAGTTCGAGCGAGCCTGCAATCGCTGTCATTTCTGCAGCGAGGAATATGAACATGTAGAACACCGAGACCGCGAGCACGAAGACGTACATCACGGGCCCGAATCGAACCAGCACGAACTCCGTCAGCGAGTGGCCCGTCGGCATCAGTTCGCGGATGCGAGCGCCGACCGGAACGAACAACAAGAGCGGAATCGCGCTTCCGATGGCGTAGCCGAAAATCGCAGCGAGCCCACCGAAAGCGGCCCCCGCTTCGGCGGGACTGAACAGAATCCACGCACCCATCGTCGACGCGATGAGCGTCGCGGTCGTCGTAGCGGTCCCCGTCGAGTTCCGTGCTGTCAGTAGGTTCTCAACGGAGTCGACGCGCCCACGGGCATACCAAAGCCCAGCCAGCGTAACGAGCGCCAACGTAACCACGGTCGACGCGATCGCTAGCGTCTGTGAAACCACTCGATTACACCCCCTTTCGTCTCGATGGATCGATTATACACTGGTTTCGATCAGCTATCCGTCGACACTGTCTACCGAGTACAACTGTGATCATCGACTGAACACAGTAGAAGACGCCTAATATAACTGACGAATAACACTGGCGAATACGTCGGAGAACCGAATCGAGAGTCCGCAACGGGGAGTCGATGGTCAGCGTGTGCTGAAACCGGACCGGTTTTGAGTCTGTACCAAGAGTGGACCGTATGACAGAGACCACCGACGACCCGGATATTCCAATCGTCTGTGAGGCCTGCGGGACCGAGACCACCGTTCCGCTCTCGGAGGTTGCCAACCAGCTCGAAACCCACAACGAGAACCGACACGATGGCGAGGAACACGCAGAGGTCGACCCCGTGCTCAAATCGCAGATACAGGACCTCGTTGCACGGGATATCGGGCTGTTAGAGTAATCCTATTCACAGTAGGCATAGGTTAACCGTTTGCTTTTCGCGAGCCAGTGACCGTCGACTATTTTTAAAGCTCGACCCGTAGCCCGTCGCGGGCGATTCTGACATCACCAGCAAATCCGCCCGCGGTGATCGCTTGGCGCATTTCCTCGTGCTTGCCGTCGGTGTGTGGATACAGGTGCGTGAGATACAGTCGGTCGACCTCGCAATCCCTCAGCACACGGCCGAGTTGAGTAGGTGTCGGATGACCTGACACGTCGACAGAATCGGGAAACGAACAGTCGTGGGCGACCACCTGGCAGCCGTCGACGAACCGTGCAAGCCCGGCGAACGCCTCGGTATCCCCACTGAACGCGAACACCGCGTTTTCATCAACCGCCTCAGTGAACCGGTAGGCGAGGCCATCCATCGAGTGGCGTACCTCGTGGCCCTCGACGTGAAAGCCCGCCAGCTCGAAGGGTCGGCCAGCAGTCACCTCCCGGATCGTGAGATCGATCCGGCCATCGAGATACGAGTGAACCGACAGCAGGCCGTCCACCAGCCGTTTTGTCCCCGTCGGACCGACGATTTCGAGGTGCTCCTCGCCAGCGAGCCATCGGGCTTTCACCAGGCCGAGGAGATCGGCGACGTGATCGAGATGGTGGTGGGTGAGAAGAACGCTTGCGACACCCTCGTAACCGACTGCTGTGTTAGCGAGTCGGAGGAGCACACCACAGCCACAGTCCACCAGTAGGGACCGCCTACCGCTCGACAGCAAGAGCCCGGTCTGGGCTCGGTCGCCAGCTGGCATTGCGCTCCCGGTCCCGAGAAACGTCACATGCATGTCCGAGCGCTAGGGGCGATGCCGCAAAGCCGTTCGGGTCACTCTCAACACAACCGACTTACGACGGCGGCGGTAACATCGATTAGATGGCCCGCTCCGGCCGTGAAATCCTCTGTGCGGCAGCAACTGACGTCGACTACCCATTCGACCCTGAGACCGTCGACATTCAGGACGACGACGTGCTCGATCTCTTCAAGCCAGCCGTCCGCGAGTGGTGGGTTGAGGAGTTTGGCACGTTCGTCGGAGACAACGGCGGCTTTTTCACACCACCGCAACGCGGTGCGATCCCCCACATTCACAGCCGAACTAACGCCCTCATCTGTGCGCCAACCGGCTCCGGAAAGACGCTGGCTTCGTTTGCGGCGATTATTAACGAACTGTTCCGACAGGACAAACAGGGGGATGGTCTCGACAACTCGGTGTACTGTCTCTATATTTCGCCCGTCAAATCGTTGGCCAACGACATCCACCGAAACCTGACCGTCCCTCTCGAAGGGATTACCGAGCGACTAATCGACAAGGGCGTGGACGCCGAACTCAGACACGCGATCCGCCACGGCGATACTGATTCTGCCGCCCGCCAGCGGATGTTACACGAAACGCCACATATCCTCAACACCACCCCTGAGACGCTAGCAATTCTGCTGAACTCCCCGAAGTTCAAGCGAAAACTCGAAACCGTCGAGTACGTAATTGTCGACGAAATCCACAGCCTGGCCGAAAACAAACGCGGCACGCATCTCGCGGTCTCGCTCGAACGGCTCGAAGCGATGGCCGAAAACTCACCGACCCGCATCGGTTGTTCGGCAACTGTCGAGCCGTTGTCGACGGTCGCCGAGTTCCTCGTCGGACGTCAGTCGCCGGGTGGCCCACCACGGGAGTACGAACTCGTCGACAGCCGGTTTGTCCGCGAACTCGACGTCAAGCTCGAATGCCCCACCGACGACCTGATCAACACGCCGAGAGCCGAGGTTCAGGAGCGATTTTATAAACGGCTCGATGAACTCATCGCTGCCCACACCAACACGCTCGTATTTACCAACACGCGGTCAGGTGCTGAACGCGTTCTCCAGACGCTCCGTGAGCGGTTTCCCGACCAGTATGGTGAGGCTAACTCCGGCTGTCACCACGGAAGTCTCTCCAAAGAGCGGCGGACCGCGGTCGAAGAAGGACTGAAAGCCGGTGAACTCGACGTCGTCACGACGTCGACGAGCCTCGAACTCGGAATCGATATGCCCGACATCGATCTGGTGGTCCAGGTAGGCTCGCCGAAATCGGTGGCCTCACTGCTCCAGCGTGTCGGCCGGGCGGGCCACCAGCTCGGTCAAACCGTGACCGGGCGAGTCATCGCGTTGGACCGCGACGAACTCGTCGAGTGTGCGGTGATGCTCGCAAAAACTGAATCGGGTTTCGTCGACCGGGTGTTCATCCCCGAAAACGCGGCCGATGTCGCCGCCCAGCACGTCTATGGGATGGCGATCAATCGGATTTGGCGGGAAGCGGATCTCAACGCGGTTCTCCGGCGAGCGTACCCATACCGTAATTTCGATTCGACCGAGTGGGAACGGTTGATGCGGTATCTAACCGCCGACTACGCCGGGCTCGAACAGAGACACGTGTACGCGAAGATCTGGCGTGACACCAACGATCCACCCGATGGCGAGTACCACTACCCGGAGTTCGATGTCGGTGAACCGCTGATCGGCAAACGCGGCCGACTCGCCCGCGTTATCTATATGACGAACATCGGAACGATCCCCGACTCGTTTAGCTGTGCGGTCCACACACGAAGTAGCAAGGAGTGGGTCGGAACCCTCGACGAGGGGTATCTCGACACGCTCGATCCGGGCGACGTGTTCGTTCTCGGTGGACGGAACTTCGAGTACGCCTACCGGCGTGGCTCGAAGGTGTACGTCGACCCGACGTCTGGCCGGCCGACAGTTCCATCGTGGTTCTCCGAACGGCTCCCGCTATCGTACGATATGGGTCGGGCGATCGTCGAGTTCCAGACCGAACTCGTCGACCGACTGGCGTCGGGCGGCGTTGCCGGGGTTCGAACGTGGCTTCGGGAGTTCCCGATTGACGAGAACTGCGTTCGAGCAATCAGTCAGCTGTTCGATCAACAGCGCAAGTATCTCGGCGAGCGGTCAGTGAGCACCGACGAACGGCTCGTGATCGAAGTCGAGATCGACCGCACTGAGTACCGCCGCCGCTTTTATATTCATTCGAACTACGGCCGGGCATTCAACGACGGCCTTTCGCGGCTCGTCGCCTACCACTGTGCCCAACACGCGACGGCGAACGTCCAGGTCGCGGTCGCCGACAACGGGTTTTCGATCGGGATGCCGCTGAACCGAAAGGTCGACGTCGCGGGCATTATTCGATCACTTAATCCCGAGTCGGTCGTCACCGACCTTCGAGCGGCTCTCGATGACACTGACCTCCTCCAGCGGTATTTCCGAATCAACGCGACACGGTCGCTGATGATCCTCAAACGCTACAAGGGCTACGAGAAATCCGCCGCCCAACAGCAGGTTTCGAGCGAGATGCTGCTGTCGTTCGCCCAAGAACTCGATTCGTTCGCCGTGATCGAAGAGACCTACCGGGAGATCATGGAGGATAAACTGAACATTAACGGCGTTAGGGAGTTCCTACTGGCGGTTTCAGCCGGTGAGATCGAGATCGACACTCACACGTTCGACTCGCCGAGCCCGCGGGCGTTCGGGCTGGCGACGCTGATGGCAAGCGACGTGGTGCTTGCCGACGAGGAAAGCGCCGTACTTCAGGAGTTCCACGAGCGCGTGCTGTCCGAAATCGACGGGGCTGAAACGTCTTCTGTCGAGACTGTCGATTCGGGATAGTCTGTGGTCCACAGCAGGCTGCGTTGACTGCCCACCAGTTACAAGCCGCTGGCGACCCGTCTCTTTATAAATGCAGTTCGAACGTGTGCAGATTCCGGCAGCCGACCCACACTTGCAGGCAGCCTGGTACGCCTCGCTGTTCGGTGTCGACCGCGAGAACGGACCCGAGCCTACGAATTCCGCTTCAACGGTCCGGCTTGGCGAAACGGCGCTTCAGTTCGAAACGCGGGCCGAGCCACCGCCGACACATCTGGCGGTTCGTCTGCGTATCGCCGCCGAGGCAGCACTCGACCGACTGGTCGACCGAACGACGATACTCCCCATCGAAAACCAGGCGAGTCGATGGTTCGAGTTTCTGGCGGCCACGGCGGTCTATTTCGATGATCCCGAGCTGAACGTTCTCGAAGGGCTCTGTTATGACGGTGACGCCACCCGAAGTGCCGACGAGGGGCCGATCGTCGACGGCGTGACCGAACTCGGCCTACCGGCACCCGATCCGTCTTCGCTCATCGAATGGCTCGACGAGACCGTAGGACTGTCGGTGTGGGGAACGCCGAGCGAGACGTTCGGCTGGGTCGGTGATCGGAACGCTCGGTTTGTGGTTGTCTCAACGGGGAGACCCTGGTATCCCACCGACCGAGACGCCGAAATCGCTCCGATTGAAGCGACAGTTATCGACGACGACGCGGTGGCCGGCCAACACCAGCATCCGACACTTCCGTACGAAATAACAGTGACTCACCGACGGTAGTAGCCGAAAGGGTAGTTGATTGAACGGAGAACAGAGACACCGGGCGTCCCGCAACCGCCGAAACTAAGCGGTGAGGGGGAGCGTCAAGGATGGAGGGCAATGATGAGCGCTTCGGGGGCCAGTGCTGTCCCGGTATCTCTACTGCAGCGATAGCGCCTGATAGACAAAAGCACTGAATCTAAAGAATTACGAGGTATGGATTGTCGACCGTTACCGATAGTCGGCGATGTCGACGACCGCCGATTCGGTAGCGATCACGAACGCCTCCTGCTTGAGGAGGTATTCTTCTTGTGGTAAGAAGAGCAGATGCGATCCGCCCTTCTGCGTCGTCCGAACCACGTCCCATTCAGTGCCAGCGTATCCCAGATCCGTCGCTGGATCCGGGTCGGCTGAAAGCGACTCCCAGTCACTGTATGAGACCATTGTTCTATTTCTCGGCCTGTTCGAGCACGAGATCGACGTGGCCTTTCACCTGGAAGCTGACGAGTTCGCCCGAAAATCGGTAGCCATCGAGCCCTTTGGCGACGATTCCCGTAGCGCTCGACTCACCGACGTCGTCTTCGATCTCGTCCCACGGACTACCGCCGTCGACGACCGAGCTCAGCGAGTCACTCCGCTCGATCGACCCGCTGACGGTGACCTTGTACTGCGCGAGATCGTCGGAGGCGGTGCCGTCGATCAACAGGACGTTGCCGAGTTTGCCGTCATCGGCGCTGTCATCGGTCGAATCGTCAGCATCCGACGTTTCGTCGTCCTCGGACTTCTCGTCGTCGGACTGCTCGACGACGAGGTCGTCTTCCGAAATCTCCTCGTCGTTGAGGTAGAAGGTGATCGCATCTCGTGCGCCTTCGACCGACATCTCGACGATGTCGCCGTCGAACTCGAACGAATCACCGCTGGTGCTGGCCCCCGAGAGCTGACCCGTGGCCGTCCACGTGCCGTCATCGTTCTCGGCGGCGCTTTCGCCGACCGAATCGTCGTTCGCGTTGTACTGGTCGAGATCGTAGAGCGGCGCGATTTCACCGGTCGCGGTGAACTCGTAGCTTGCGCCGTCGGATTCGTCGGCCATAATCAGCAGTCGGTCGAGGCCGTCTGAACCGTCGGATCCCGAACTGTCATCGGAGTCCGAATCAGAGTCCGAATCGGAGTCGGACGAGGAGTCCTCTTGGGGGTCCTCGCCGGTGGGCTCCTCGGCGTCGCTGCCGGTGGTCGCCTCGAAGTTCGAGGGGTAATCGAGGTCGCCGTCGCCGGTGATCTGGATGTTCGTGCCGGTCCAGTTTTCGGCGGTGTTGTCCTCCTGATCCGAGATGGCATCGCTGCCGGTGTTGTTCAGGATGCGGACGTTGTTGATCGTCCCGGAGCCGCCCGCTGCACCCCCGTGGAGCTGGATCGGGACGGTGGCACCCTCGTAGGAGTGGATGATCTCGGTGTCCTCGATCACCAGGTCGTCACCCGGTGTACGGACGCGGATACCGCGTTGGTTCTGTGCGCCGCTGGGCGACGACGGGGCCTCGTCGTCGTTGATGATCAGACAGTTGCGGATGACGCTCTCGGAGGAGCCGATGCGCATCCCGGCGATGTTGTTGTTGCGCGACGTGCAGTTCTCGATGATGACCTGCCCGTCGTTGCCGTCGTCGTAGCCGGGCGAGCTCGCGTAGATCCCGTTGTCGTCGAACCCCGCGTAGTAGCAGTTCCGGATCTCGATGACGCCCGCGTGGTCCCGTGGGACGTAGAACGCTTTCGCCTCCGCGCCGCTTTCGGACCCATCGGGGAAGTTCAAGTTATCGACGACGATCCGTCCGTCGGATTCGGCGTCGAGTCGGAACCGTGTGTTCTCGTCCGTTGCCTCGCCTCGAACCGTGAAGTTCCGGATCTCCACGGTCCCTCCTCTGGCCTTGACCACCTGGTACCAGTTCCCACCGGTGTTGTTGAGGATGACCTCGCCCTGGCCGACGATCGCGGCATCACGTACTGCGCCGGTGAAGCCCTCACCTTCCCAGTCGTACTCGCCTTCTGGAACTCGGACCTCGACGCCGTCGTCGACGAACTCGTCGAGATACGGATCGATAAGTTCGCCCTCGCTGAGCCCTTCTTCGCCAAGGTCGACCACTGTCTCTGGCTCGGCGACGACGGCCGATGTCGCCCCGACGCTGCCGAGTGCTGCGGCGGCGACCGCTGCTCCGCCGAGCCGCATGACATCCCGTCTGTTAAGCTGTCCTTTCTGCCCGAGGTCGTCCGAATGGCCTTTTGCCATATCCCGTTAGGACCGAGTTACACACATAACATTTCTGACCAATTGTTTCGAAATAATGTTTGCTTGAGTTAGTATACTATATATCTACGAGTATCTGAGTGTAGTAAGAGCCCAGATAGAACCAATTTACATACCGTACAGCGCGACCAATCGGTCTGCGCAACAGTCTTGTTTTCCAGATAGTATGGGCCACCTGCACCGACAGCACTCAACGACCAGCCCGTCTTGCTTACCGTTTCGAGGGCGCATCCGGCTAGTAGGTTGTGCCTACTGTGGGTTCAGACCTCATAGGCCGCGATGGAAGCGAACTGAGTGTACACCGTTCCGAGCACCGCTCCGTACACCCAGTGGTTAACGAGCGTCATTAGCAGATAGATCACGAGTGATACGCCCGACTGATCGGTGTAAAACGCGAGTGCGAACCCCGTCCAAATGATCGTTCCGTAGGTCACGCCGCGAAGCGGGACGCTCCCCGCAGGCGGGAGATAGTTGCCGAGCGTGATAAACAACAGCGGGAGAACCGTGATTCCACCGAGAACGAAAATCGCGACGCCACCCCAGAAGTTCAGGCCGTAGCCGACGATGTTCGCAAACCCCGAAAACGCGACTGGATCGAGCACTCCTAACACCGTTGCGACACCGAAAATCGGCTGCATGGCAATCATCCCGGTGAGACCGGAAAGGCTGGCAACCGATAGCTCGCGGACGCCGATCTGTCCCGACTCCCGTGAGATCTCTTTCGAACTGCGTGTTTCCTGTTCGCTACTCATACCCACACCCACGCCGACAACGCCGAAAAGTGTAGTTCAGCGAATGAATCCGGTTTCGTTGAACAGATGCGACAGTGAGCCGTTAGCGATCCGCCCAGTCGAGCAGTCGACGGTAGAACGGATCGGCCGCGAGCGCCCCGCGGTCGCCGACGAGTACGAGCCCTTTTTTCGCCCGCGTGAGCGCGACGTTGATCCGGCGGTGGTCTTCGAACAGCGGGCCGTCGAGTCGGCCGGTGGCCACGAACGAGAGGACGATGATCTCCTTGCTCGACCCCTGAAACCGGTCGACCGTGTCGACGGTCACATCGACTCGCCGAGTTATTTCGGCGACCTGGGCTCGAAACGGTGCGATCACGCCAATCGCATCGGGGTCGATACCAGCCTCGATATAGTGGTCGACGATTTCGGCGACCCGGTCGGCCTCGGTCGGGTTCGTATTGCCAACTCGCGTACCACCGGGGTCGACAAACGCGACCGCATCCTTGAGTTCGGCCGGAAGCAGCGCCGGATCGCAGAGTTCCGAGAGCGACTGGGCGGCGACCTCCCCTGTCGCGGGTCGGAGCGCACCGTCGTAAAATTCGGCCGAGGAAAACGCCTGAATCCGCTGGCACATCCGGTACTGTCTGGTGAGCATAACGGCCGCGTCGGGATACTGCTCGATCAGTCGCTCGAACAGCGACGTGGTGAGAGGGTTGTCCTCGCTCGACTCCTCGCCAGTTTCGGCTGCCTGGACGACCGGCGGCAGCTGTTCGTGATCGCCGACCAGGACAAACCGATCAGCGAGATTGAGCGCGGCCATCGCGCTCGGCTCGGTGAGTTGGGAGGCCTCGTCGACCAATGCAATGTCGAACGACTGCTCGCGCATCACGCGTGAACCACAGCTCGCGGTCGTCGCCGCGACGACCGGCGCGTTTCGGAGTTCCGCGGCCCGCTCGGTGGGCTCGCCCCGCGTCTCCAACTGTACATCGAGCATATCCTCGCGAATACCGGTGTCTGTTCCCACTCGGCAGATATCCTCGAATCCCTGATCACGGAGGGCTTCGAGCGCGTTGTCGACCGCCCGGTTCGTAAAAGCCGTAAGGAGAACGCGGTCGCCGCGGTCGGCGAGCGCGCGGATCAACCGCGCGATGGTGTACGTTTTCCCCGTCCCAGGTGGCCCGTGAATCAGCGCACAGTCCCGGGCGTTGACGCCCAGAGTGACCGCCTGGTTCTGGCCGTCATTGTTGTCGATAAACGTCGCTGTCTCCTCGCTGAATTCGGGCTCTCGGCGGCCAAAGAGGACGTCCTTGCGGTCGTCACTACTTTTGAGCACGGTATCGTGGAGCGCGGTCAGCATTCGGTCGACCGAGATTTCAGAGGGATAGACGTCGAGCCGACGGAGATCGACTGGCTCGTCGGTCGTGACGATGATCTCCTCGGCGAGTTGGGTGATCCGACAGAGTTCGGCATGACCCGACACCGGATCGCCGTCGCTGGCGAGCGCAACATCGCCTTCACGGAGTTTCGAGACGGCCTCGCGTGGCTTGCGCGCGCGCAACTCCCAGCGGTTGCCGTCGATCTCGCGTTGACCCAGTGGTTCGAGATCGATCAACGCCCGGTCGTCGTCGGCCCGCTCGCGGGCACTCTGCTCCCAGAGTTTCCGATACTCGTCGTGGGTCGACCGACGTTCGGCCTCGATTGCCTGATAAAACCGTTCGAAGTAGGCCTGTTCGTCGTCGGGAATCGGTCGGCCGACTGCACCTGCCTTCGACTCCTGTCCGAGTCGGCCCGAAACCACCATGCAGGTGTCTTTTTCGAAACAGTACTCGCATTTCGCATCGGCTTCGTACCCCGTCGGCACCTCGCGGCGAGCTTCGAGTGCGGCGAGTTCGTTTCGGCTCCGGACCACGAAATCGAGCAGGCCCTTGCCCATCATGAACTCCTTGGCGGGCGAGAGATCGCCGGACTCCTCGGTGCGTTCGAGCGTCGTGTTTTTCGTATACAACAGGGTTCCAGTGTCGACCGAAACGCCGCGTTCTTCGAGCATCAGGGCATAGCAGGCTGCCTGAATCTTGTCCTGGAACCGTGGCTCTCGGCTCGTATTCTTCCCGGTTTTGAGTTCGACCGGCATCCCCCGTCGAAGCGCGTCAGCCCGGCCCTTGAGCCCAAAAGTTGGACTGATGAGTGTGTACTCAGAACGCCAGGCGTCTTCTTCGGTCAGCGTTCCCTGGGCGAGCCAGCCTTCGATTGCCGCCGCGTTCCCGCGGACCTCGCCTTCGACTTCCTCGATTTCGCGACCAAGGAGTCCGAGTTCGAGCCCCGCCTCTTGGACCCGGTCGCGGATCGACGCATCGAGATCCCGCCCCCGGAGCAGATCGCCGAACACGTCGTGGACGATGGTCCCTTTAACGACCGGATAATTAAGTGGGATCGCCGACAGCTTGTTGAGATAGTACATCCGGGGACACTGAACCCACGACCGGATGGCAGTCACGTCGACCAAGAAATCGGGTTCGAGAACGACGTACGACTCTTTCGTGGTTCCATAGCTCACGGTTCCCTCATACGCGTCGACCTCAGGATCGGTAACGATCAGATCCATGCCGGGTTCGGCGTGGTCGGCAGTGTCGGCCCATTTGGCCCAGAGAGTCACCTCAAGTGCTGTCTCACCGTTGGTTTCGGTGCCGTCAGTTGGTCGGAGTCGAACCTCCGCGAGTTTGCGCTCGCCGTACTCGGTTTCGACGGTTGTTGGCTCGTCGATCGCGACAATCTCTCCGCGGAGGCTCGCTGTCACTACCCATTGTCTGCGCTGGGGGCTGAAAAACACTGTTGGTGGCCGACAACCGAGTCGGAGGACGCAAGTCCTCGGAGCACAAACGTCTCGCAATGAGTGAATCGACCGGGTACGAAACCTATGGAAAACCGCTTATTAGAGCGGTCGTGGGGTTTCTCATCGCATTCTCCCTGTTTGCGTCGTTCAGGCTCATCAGTAGTGAGGGCCTAACGCCAGCAACGGTTGCCGATGTGGCCGTCACACTCTACGTTTCAGTGCTTGTTTTCTATGGTGTGTTTTGGGAGGCCATAGACAGTCGGCGGTTCCGGGTTGCGCTGTATTTCGGGGTGGTTCTTTGGGGAACAGAACGGTTCGTCTCTGGCGACGACTCGGTTCTCACCGTGGGGTTGCTCCTCGCGGGGATGGGGATGGTTGTTCGAGAACTGTATTTCACAGAGTAGCCATTGTCTCGGACCGATAGGCTCATTCTGTTGGTGACTCGACCTACGAGTATGCGTGTCAGAGATTGGCAAGATATTCTCTCGGACGTGATCAGTGCCGACCGCGACCCTGAGGGCTGGCGAGCGGTCGCCGGACAGCGCCGTGGTGGCGTCGGCGAGGATCTGTATTTGGGTCATCCCGCCGCTGGCGTCTACCATCTCAAGACGTACGCCAAGAACCCACACGAACTTCGCGGGGTTGGCACACAAGTCGCCCGCCGAGTCGACGAAGAACTCGATCCCTTGTTGCCACGTCGCGAGAACGATACCGGCCGGTTTGCGGTCCAGCGGCCACCCGAAGACGAATCCGAGGCGAAATCGATGGCCACCCGGATCGAGGAAACGCTCAAGGTTCACTCCGAAGCACCGACGACCGGTGATGATTTCTTTTCCGACATGATGGAGGCCGTCGACAGTCCGGCGTTCGGCCCCATGGAGTACGAACTTAGCGACCGGCCGGGCCGACTCGACGAGCTCTCAGAGACGTTCGAAGACGCCGACGAACTCCTCTCGATGGAACTCGACGAGCTCATTGACGCCGATGGCGTCGACCGTGGCTTCGAATAACGGAGGAGGAACCACTTATCAGCAGTGGAGGCGGCTTACCCGTCGGTTTCGACAGTCTGAAGCGCGCCGTTGGCGTTCTTCCATTCGGTCATACTGCCTTCGTACACCGCGACCTGTTCGAAGCCGAGTGACCGGAGCACGACGAAGGTGTGACTGAGTCGACGCGACGTATTGCAGTAGAGGATGACCGGCCGCGAGCGGTCGGTTTCGATGCCACGTTCGGCCAGAAGGGGCACGATTTCGTCGCTGGATTTGACGCCACGTGTCTCTTCGTCGACCAGTTCCATCCAATCGAGCCGAACTGCGCCGGGTAGATGGCCCTCTTCGTACTCCCACTGCTCTCGGGTGTCTATCAGCGTCGTATCGCCCTCCTCGATGGCGGCTTCAACAGTCTCGCGATCGACGATTGGAGCCTCAGCCACCAGTCCCTGGGCGTTGTACTCAGTCGGGTCGACATCCGGAACTGCGGAGGTGACTTCGTACTCACGCCGCCAGGCGCTGAAGTCCCCATTGAGCAGTCGGACGTCCTCGTGGCCATACACCAACGCGGTGAGAACGAACCGGGCGGCGAACACGCCATGGGTGTCGTCGTAGGCGACGAGTGTGTCTTCGGGATTGATTCCGGCCGTACCGAGCAGGTCGGCGAAGGCGTCGGCACCCGGGAGGGTTCCCGGATCGGCCGACTCACTGTTGCGGTAGCTGTCGAAGGGAATCGAGACCGCCCCAGGAAGATGGCCGATCGACTCGTACTCCCAGACCTCGCGGACGTCGACGATCCGAACAGCGGGATCGTCCAGTCGGTCTGCGAGCCACGACGGATCGACAAGCAGGTCTGTAGACATACTAGCTAACTCTGACTCATGGAGCCTTAATCATGCGTCGCTGTCGATGACGGCCGGGATTCTTCGATACAGGAGAATGTTGCAGAGTAATTAGCGAGCTGCTATCCTGTCGTTCGCACTCGGTCTGTTTTCGAGCCGATGACTCATCTCCGAGAGTCGATTCGTTCCAACCGCTGGCAATACTCTCCGCAATCGCACAGGACCGGCTGAAAGCACCGTCAGTGTCACTACTAAGACAGTGGGGGGATAACCTGAAGATGTATGGCAGACACAGAGTATGCAAAAGACGTGCTGGTCTCGGCCGAGTGGGTCGAAGACCACCTTGATGAGTTCCAGAGCGACGACTCCGACTATCGCCTGGTCGAAGTTGACGTCGACACCGAGGCCTACGATGAGAGTCACGCCCCCGGTGCAATCGGCTTCAACTGGGAGTCCCAACTGCAGGACCAGACCACCCGTGACATCCTCACCAAAGATGACTTCGAGGACCTGCTGGGTTCCCACGGTATCAGCGAGGATTCGACGGTCGTTCTCTACGGTGACAACGCCAACTGGTTTGCGGCCTACACCTACTGGCAGTTCAAATACTACGGCCACGACGACGTCAAACTGCTCGACGGCGGCCGCGAGTACTGGCTCGACAACGACTACCCAGTGACTGACGAGGAACCCGACTTCTCGGCAGTCGACTACACCGCCTCCGGTCCACGCGAGTCCATCCGTGCCTACCGCGACGACGTCGAAAACGCCATCGACAAAGGCCTGCCGCTTGTCGACGTTCGCTCCCCAGAGGAGTTCTCGGGCAAAGTTCTCGCACCGCCAGGACTCAACGAGACTGCCCAGCGTGGTGGCCACGTCCCCGGCGCACAGAACATCTCGTGGGCTGCAGTCACCAACGAGGACGGCACATTCAAATCGGCCGACGAAATCAAAGAGCTGTACGCCGACAAAGGCATCGACGGCGACGAGACGACCGTTGCCTACTGCCGCATCGGCGAGCGCTCGTCGGTCGCCTGGTTCGCGCTTCACGAACTGCTCGGCTACGAGGACGCCATCAACTACGACGGCTCCTGGACCGAGTGGGGGAACCTCGTCGGCGCACCCATCGAAAAGGGCAGCGCAGAGTAAGGTTCGATTCGGATATTTTTTGCGGCGCTACCCCTGCCAGCGACTGCGCTGTCCGAACTGCGTCCATGCCGAATCGTGAGGACTCAAGAGCCTCGGGCGTATGGAGTCGACTATGACCGCAGACGAATTCGTCGACAGTGTCCGAACCGAGAACAAAACCGCGCTCTCACGACTCGGCTCCTCGAAAGCCCTCTACGCCGAAACCGGCGGCGAGATCGAGGCCGAAACCGTGCTTCGGGCCGCAGCTATCGCCGAAGACACCGCCCGCGAAACGTTTGAACTGTGGGCCGACAATGAAGCCAACGAGACGGCCGCTGGGCTGTTTAGCGACCTCGCACAACAGGAAGCCGACCACTACGAGACGGTTGCCGCGAAACTCGACGACGCGCCGAATGTGGACGATGCCGAGGCACTTCCGGCGATCCAGTCGACGCTCCGTGGCTTCGAGTCGACGGTTGAGCGAGTCGGTGGGCTCGTCGGACGCTGTCTCGTCGCCAAGAAGTCGAAAGAACAGTACACCGGCTACTTCGTCGGTGATGCCGATCCCCGGACCGCGAGCGTCTTCCGGGAGCTCGGGTCGGATGTCGACGAGCAACTCGACCGCACTGCAAAGCTGATCGAGTCGGTCTGTGAGACAGACCAGGACATCGACCGGGCCCGCGAGGCCGCAGGAGAGGCGATCCAGGCCGCCTACAAGGAGTACACCGAATCACTGGAGTCGATGGGCGTCAACCCCAAGCCCGTTTGCTGATCAGTCCGAGTCACCAAAATCCGGACTCGCCGCCTCACCGCTAATGATCTTCTCTGCGGTTTTTCGATCCAGACCGCCGACGACGAACGCCGGTTTCTCGCCTGGAATCTCTGGCCGGAGCGACTCCGAGACGGTTTGGCCGCCAGTGGTTGTCGGACGCTATCGATCGAGTATCAGCGAGGTATCTTCAGTGATCGTTTCGACCGAGCCCATTGACTTGACGTGTTAGCCCTCGAATACAAAAACAATAGGATCGACACGGAGTCACGTTGTCGTGAGCCATCGAACTGACTCTCGTTATTTGCCCTTTGGACACTCAACCCATAGATCCGTTTCGAATATCATTTTCTTCGGTGTTTTCATTCGCGGAGCTTCGGTGGCCGTTTCGGAATCACGGGAGTCGCCCTGTTCCATCATGTATGGTACCTACACGCATGGCCATATAAATCTTTTTGCGATACTATTCAGGACATCGCCATAACATAAAACAAACGTGTTATTCCAATCCGGATCAGACGACGATTTATTAGGGGTGTGTGTAATAAGTGGTCGATTCTCTATTCTTATGCTCATCGACTCGAACGAAGCTGATCCGTTCGAACTGGACGATCTCGTCGACCTCGGTGTCGGCGAAGGCCGGTTCGGCGTGGCCCGGCACGTCACCGTCGGGCGTTCGCATGGTAACCGAAACGGTGTCGTCGGCTGGCACCCAGTGGATGACCTCGACGCCTTCCTCACGGACCGCTGAGATGTCGTCGCCAGTCGCCAAGAATTCTCCGTCGGTGTAGCGTACGCAGCCGTAGCCTTTGAGCCAAATTCGGTCGCCCTCAGCAGGTAGGTCAGCGGGTTCGACGAGGACGGCGTCGTCGACCGGGATCTCTCGCGTTCCACGATCCTCGTGGTTGGGATGCAGTGGTGGATGCCCGGCATCGGGCTTGGCGTCGCCGACGACCGGAACGCGCCGGCCGTCGCGGACGAGGAAGTAGCGGTTTGCCTCGTCGTCGACCAAGTCGCGGTTGTTGGCGTAGATCGATGACATGGCGAGATCGACATCGGAGGTCGACATCCCGAGGTCGGTCATCGACTCGACGATTGCCTCGCCACGAATCCCGCGGCGGCGGACCGACTGAAGCGTAGGGGCGCGTGGGTCGTCCCAGCCGTCGAGGTCGCCAGCGTCGATCAGCTCCTTGATTCGGGAGGTCGAGATCTTGATGTCATAGGCGTCGATCTGGACGTGGCCCCAGTGGAGCACCTCGGGATACTCCCAACCGAAGTAGTCGTAGATGAACTGCTGGCGTTTGGCCGAGTCCTGCAGATCGATGCCGCGAATGATGTGGGTGATGCCGAGGAGGTGGTCGTCGACACCGGACTGGAAATCGAGCATCGGCCAGCAGCGGTACTCGGCGGCCTCCTCGCGGGGGTGTGGCGTGTCGATCATCCGGAAGGCGACCCAGTCGCGCAGCGCGGGGTTCTTGTGTTCGATATCAGTCTTCACGCGGAGGACCATTTCTCCAGACTGGTACTCGCCGTCGACCATCGCCTCAAACTCCGCCAGTACTTTCTCGGGGTCCTTGTCGCGGTTCGGCGAGGGTGTGCCCTCGCGTTTGAGCGCCGAAAACTCCTCGGCGGGCAGATCGCAGGTGTAGGCCTCGCCCATCTCGATGAGTTCGCGGGCGTGGTCGTAGTAGGTCTCGACGCGATCCGACGCGCGGTAGACTTCGTCGGGCTCGAAGCCGAGATATTCGATGTCTTCGAGAATGGCGTCGTAGGCCGCGAGATCGGGCCGTTTGGTTTCGGGGTCGGTGTCGTCGAACCGGACGACGAACTCGCCGTCGTAGCGGTCGGTGTAAGTCCCGATGACCGAGGGCATGCGGGCGTGACCGAGATGCCACGGGCCGTTGGGGTTCGGCGCGGCGCGGAGTCGGACCGTCTCGTAGTCGCCTACATTGGGGAGATCGGGTAGCGTGTGTTCGTCGACCTCGTCTTCGGCGTCGAGTTCGTCGACCAACTCCTGATCGAGTTCAGCTAGTCGCTCGCGGCGGGCCTCGTGGTCGAGCCCAGAGATTTGGCCGACGACCTGGCCGACGACGCCCGGCACCTCGCTTCCGTGCGGTCGGAAATCGGGGTTGTCGCCCATCAGTGGACCCATGATGGCCCCTACGTCGGGGTCGCTGTCGTGTTTGAGCGCGTTGAACAGGGCGTGTTTCTCGGCTTCCTGTTCCACGCGGTTGCGAAGATCGTCGTCCATTGGGTGTGGCTTTCGCGTGATTAGTCAAAAGGGGTGTGGATCGGTTTACGGTGATGAACGGTGCCGTCGGTCGGGGGTCGATGAGGAAGCTAGCCGGTCAACACAGCCGCCGCTCACTGATCACAAACGAGCCAGCAGCCGACGAGTCGACGCTGGCCGGAGGGACGTGTCGCGTGACACGCAGGTAGGGGTACTGACTGTGACAACCTGTAGCAAAATAAAACCCGTCGACCGTTCAAGCGAGTTGGAGCCGAGCAGTCGGCCCAATGTCGCGGTTTGTGGTCGCGATTACTGGAACGCAGTGCCGAGTTCTTCGTCGGTGTCGACTTCGTTCTGGCCGAACCGGCGTTCGATCTCCTCGTAGCGTTCTCGAGTCTCGGGGGTCACGCTCGGTTGGACCTGATCGAGGGCGTCGTCGAAGTGGTCCATCGTCACGCGGACGTTGCCGACCGATTCAGCGACTTCCTCGCGGGTGACGCTCCCGATGAACTCGCGGCTGGCGGCCATCGATGCCTCGCGGCAGACCGCTTCGATATCCGCGCCGACGTAGCCCTCCGTCCGGCGAGCCAGTTTGTCGAGATCCACGTCGTCGGCCAGCGGCTTGTGCTGGGTGTGGACCTCGAAGATCTTCCGGCGGGCCTCTTCGTCCGGCACCGGCACGTGGACGTGTCGGTCCAGTCGACCGGGCCGCAGGAGCGCCGAATCGATCAGGTCAGGCCGGTTCGAGGTGGCGATCACCACGACGTCCTCCAGGGATTCGAGCCCGTCGAGTTCGGTCAACAGTTGGCTGACCATCCGTTCGCCGACACCGGAGTCGGTCGACTGGCTGCCGCGTTCGGCGGCGATCGAGTCGATCTCGTCGAAGAACACCACGGTTGGGGCGTTCTCGCGGGCCTTGCTGAAGACTTCGCGGACTCCTTTCTCGCTTTCACCCACGAACTTGTTGAGCAGTTCGGGGCCTTTGATCGAGATGAAGTTCGACTCGGCCTCGTTGGCGACCGCTTTGGCGAGCAGCGTCTTGCCGGTCCCCGGTGGGCCGTAGAGCATGACACCCTTCGCGGCGGCCATGTCGAGTTCCTCGAACACCTCGGGGTATTCAAGGGGCCACTGGATCGTCTCGCGGAGCCGTTCTTTCGTGGCTTCGAGGCCACCAACGTCCTCCCACGTGACATCCGGCACTTCGACGAACACTTCACGGAGCGCCGAGGGTTCGATCCCCTTCAGGGCCGACTTGAGATCCGAGTCCAACACCTCGATCGATTCGAGGATGTCGGCGTCGATCTCGTCGCTTTCGAGATCGAGCCGCGGGCGGATCCGTCGCAGTGCGTGCATCGCCGACTCCTTGGCCAGCGATTCGAGGTCCGCGCCGACGAAACCGTGGGTGTTCTCGGCGTAGACGTCGAGGTCGATCCCTTCGGCCAGCGGCATGTTGCGCGTGTGGACCTGCAGGATCTCCTTGCGGCCGTCGCGGTCCGGCACGCCGATCTCGATCTCGCGGTCGAACCGCCCGCCGCGCCGCAGGGCGGGGTCGATGGCGTCGACGCGGTTGGTCGCGCCGATCACGACAACTTCGCCGCGCTCTTCGAGCCCGTCCATGAGGCTCAGCAGCTGGGCGACGACGCGGCGTTCGACGTCGCCACCGGCCTCCTCGCGTTTGGGCGCGATCGAGTCCAGCTCGTCCATGAAGATGATCGCGGGGGCCTCCTCGGAGGCCTCCTCGAAAACGTCACGGAGCTGTTCTTCGGACTCGCCGTAGTACTTCGACATGATCTCGGGGCCCGAAACCGTGTGGAAGCTGGCGTCGATCTCGTTGGCGACCGCCTTGGCGATCAGCGTCTTGCCGGTTCCCGGTGGGCCGTGGAGCAGTACGCCCTTTGGCGGTTCGATGCCGAGCCGCTTGAACAGCTCAGGGTGCCGCATCGGCAGTTCGATCATCTCTCGAACCTGTTCGAGCTCGTCGTCGAGCCCGCCGATGTCCTCGTAGGCGATATCGGGCGAGCCACCTGGCGCTCCGACGGCGGCACCGCTGGGTGCCTCGCGGATCTGCTCGGCTGGTTTCTCGGAGATGGTGACCTCCGTCGAATCAGTGACCACGACCGTTCCCGAAGGCGAGGTCGAGGCGATCTTCAGCGGGACGGCCTGTGATTGACCACCCATAAACCCGAATCCGAGTGGGAGTTGGACGTTCTGGCCCGCAGTAACGGGCTGACCACCCAACTCGCGCCGGATCAGCGAGTCGATGTTCCCGCGAATGCCGAGCCGCTGGGGCAGCGCGATCGTGATCGATTCGGCCGGATTGACCTCCGCCTTTTCAATCGTTACTCTGTCATCGATGCCGACGCCCGCCTCCTGGCGGAGTCGACCGTCGATCCGGACGATTCCCGTGTTGTCGTCTTCGGGATAGCCGGGCCATACCCGCGCAATGGCGGTTCCCCCGTCGCTGTCGAGCCGAATGAAATCGCCGCCGCTGAGGTCGAGTTCCTCGGCTGCAACCCGATCGACCGCCGCGAGGCGCCGACCGGCGTCCTTCTGTTTGAGTGGTTTGACTGTGAGCTTCATTTGGGCACCGTGATGGTGAGTACGCCGTTATGCATTGTAACATCTGGGTTCGACCCAGGCAGTTCGAACTCGGTCTCGCTCAGACGATCGCCGTGATCGATGACGAGAATCGCTGTCGAGCCGACGACGTCCACGTCTACTTGCTCGTCGTCGACCGGAAGGTCGACCGCGAGCAGGGTGTGGTCATCGTACTCGTAGCGCCGCACGAAGCGGTCGTCATGACCGGCTGTCTGTGGATGGTTCATGGTACTAACCCACAGTTAGTTATCCAGGTATATAAATCTTGCTGTGATTAATCGCCATACAGCGCCGGGTCGGAGTAGAATGGTGGTTTTGCGGTCTACACCACAGAACGGCACTAACGGCCAGAAGATCACAGAGTGACCCCAGAGACAACAAGTCTGTTTTCGCGTGCGATGTGTGATACTTGGCCTCACGATACGTACTCGTTCAGTATACATTCTTGTGGAGAGGACGGTCCGGCGATTTATCTCCGGTTCGCACGGAAAAAGGGTATGGAGGCGGTTTCCCACCACGGCCGGTCGACAGCGTACAGATACAGTGATCGGAGCGGCCGTGCCGACCGAGGCCTCCTATTCGTCCACGGCAGCGGTGGGTCACATGCGGTCTGGAAGCGACAGTTCCGACTGGCCGACCAGTGCCCGGTTGCGGCCGTCGACCTCAGCGGTCACGGCGCAAGTGACGACGTCGACGCCGATCCGGGCTACGAGACGCTATCAGCCTACACGGACGATCTCGCGGCAGTTGTCGAGGAGACCGAAACGTCGGTTCTCGTCGGCCACTCGCTCGGTGGGGCCGTCGTACTTTGGGCGACACTCGAACGAGACCTCGATCTCGACGGGCTCGTTCTGCTTGGGACGGGCGCCAAACTGGCGGTCGTCTCGGGGTTGTTGAGGCTGTTGGAGACCGATTTCGAGAAGGCAGTCGACTACCTTCACGAAAACGAAAGGCTATCTTACGGCTCAGATGAGCGACCCAACGCCGAATCGAAAGCCATGATGACCGAGACCGGACAATCGGTCACCGTACGGGATTTTCAAACCTGCAATCGGATCGACCTTCGCGGTCGACTCGGTGAGATCAGCCTGCCAGTGACCGCACTCGTCGGCGAACACGATCGACTCACGCCGTTCGAGTACCACGAATTTCTCGCGAGCGAACTCCCAAACTGCTCGCTTGCCCGCATTAAAAACGCTGGCCACCTCGCGATGCTCGAACAACCGGCAGCAGTGACCGGAGCGATTGCGATGTTTCTCGATCGACTCGACGGCGTGGGTTACTGAAGATCGTCGACGCGCTCTTCGATATGACTGTGTTCGGCCGCCGGGAACTCACCGGATTCAACCGCTGATTTGTAGCTTTCGACGGCCTCGGTCATCGCGGTCGACACGTCACCGAACGAGTCGGCGAACGGGGGTTGGCGCTCAGAGAGACCCATCACGTCCGTACTGACGAGCACCTGTCCGTCGCACTCGACGCCCGCGCCGATTCCGATCGTCGGGATATCGAGCGCGTTGGTCACCTGATTGGCGACGTTCGACGGGACGTGTTCAAGCACGAGCGAGAAGGCTCCGGCTTCCTCGTGTGCGCGTGCGAGACGAAGAATATCTTGGGCTGCCTCGGTCGTCGTGCCCTGCCTGCTGTAGCCGCCGAGCTGGTTGACGTGCTGTGGCGTGAGTCCGAGATGTGCCATCACCGGAATGCCGAGTTGGGTGAGCTGTTCGGTGAGTTCGACCGTATGCGGGCCGCTTTCGAGTTTGACGGCATCCGCGCCGGCGTCTTTGAGCATTCGGCCCGCGTTTCGGATCGTCTCGCTCTCGTTGACGCCGACCGAGAGAAACGGCATGTCGGCGACGACGAGCGCCTCGGCGCTTCCACGGACGACTGACGCGGTGCGACTCAGTACGTCGTCGACTGTCACGGGAAGCGTCGAGTCGTAGCCCAGCACCTCGGTTCCCATGCTATCGCCGACGAGAATAATGTCGATACCGGCATCGTCGACGATACGGGCAGTCACGGCGTCATAGGCCGTCAGCATCGTAATGGGCGTCTCTCGGTCGGCGAGCCCACTGGTCGTAGTCATATTCGATACTAACGCCGTGAACCGATAAAATCGTTCGATCCGGAACCGTCACACATTAACGCTCGAACGCAGAGTTGGATCTGTGGTAGATCCCGTACAGACAACCAATCCGGACGGCGTCGACTTCGGCTGGGTGATGCAGGTCACGTTTGTCGTCACCATCCTCGTCGGCGCACCCCTCGTCGCTGGACTCTCAGTGCTGGTCGAACTGCCGACATGGGGTGCCCGCGTGAGCTTCGCAGTCCGCGTCGGTGCGCCGATCTGGTTTCTGACTGCCGTTGGAGCCTTTATATATGCGAAGTACTCGCTCGACGAATGAGGGTAGTTAGTAACCGACCCTACCTTACTTCGCTCGCACTAACAGGCTCGCTCGTTGAGGGTAGGGCTTTGATGTGGTCCTCGCCGTCAGTTGACGCGACTGGGCGTTTTGTACGCCCTGCCTACCGAACGCCCTTCGGGGTCGGCGAACCC
>NZ_JAQFWV010000052.1:0-23085 GCF_056175805.1 Halohasta sp. A2
ACACTGTCGTATTGTTGACCGCTTCGACTTCATATCGACAGAAGGCGTCCAATTGCATACAACTTTCACGGAAACTGGACGGAGAAAGCACCGAGAGTGCGATTAATTAGCGGCGCAACGAGGCAATGTCGTTTGTATTCCGCTCGCGTGCGCACGCATGCATTACGAAAGCCTACCTCGCCTCCTGTCCCAATACAAAACTGATGACCAAACATAACATGATTTCACCGGCTGAGGTGCTTTTCGTGTATAGATACCGTGGACTCTGTCGACCAATTGTTACCGTAAACTCAAATCGCTACCCTCGTTCACGTTGAAAGGGTTCGAAAATCGAGCTTCATTCAGGAATGGAACGCGAACTCACACCGCAGAGCTGTCGATCCCGTTGATCTTCACGAAGGTGTAACTACAGTTCGGACAGCGCCACTTCGTTTTCTCTCCGAGGTGGAGTGTGGTGCTGGCGGCTCGGTAAAACGTCTCTTCGTCGTCACAGTTCGGACAGTCGTGGTCGATTTCGAGGCTCATATCCCGGCTTCGGACTCCGGTGTGTTAAGATATCGGTTCATGCAGCCACGTATCCGGGGAGTATCGTCCTCATAAATGTATTACTGCTATACGTAATGTGTGGTGCGTCGACAATCCATTGATGCTGCTCGAAGACCAGCTGTACCCTGAGAGATAGATTGTAGCCGTAGATAGATTGTAGCCGTATGATGGGCCCCAACTACATATGGCCGCCGGGCAACCGACCAGTATGGACGTCGACTATCCGTTTACGATGACCGTCCCGGTTCGGTTCCGCGATCTCGATCCGTTCGGCGTCGTCAACAACCCGATCCACGTGAGCTACATTGAGGAGGCTCGCGTCGGTTATTTTTCTCAGGTTCTTGACGTCGACCTCACCACCGTCGGAACGGTCGTCGCCTCGCTGTCGATCGACTATCACGAACCGATCGAGTTCGGCGACGAGGTGGTAGTCGAACTGACGGTTCCGGAGATAGGAACAACGAGTCTGACGACCGAGCACGAACTCCGCGTCGACGATGAAGTCGTGGCAACGGCCAGCGTCATCTTGGTGCTGTATGACGACGAAGCAGGTGAGCCGACGCCGATCCCTGCGGGGTGGCGGTCGACGATTGAGGCGTTCGAACGTGGACGAGACTGACAGAATACCAATCGCTACCAAAACGGTACACCGTTCGGTACCAAACTACTTGCTGGTCGCTCCACAACGTAGATGTATGCATTCGCAGGAACCCGCTCACGGAGAGGATCGCAAATGACTATTTATACCGGCCGTGGCGACGAGGGCGAGACCGATCTCCGGGATCTGTCTCGTGTCTCGAAAACGAACCCACGCATTGAGGCCTACGGTGTCGTCGACGAGGCCAACTCAGTGATTGGAACCGCTCGCCCCAGCGGCTACGACGACATCGACGACTGGCTGGCGTCAATCCAGAACCACCTCCACATTATTCAGGCGGAGCTCTCGACACCGAAGCCGGACGATGACGACCCACAGATCCGCGCCGAACACGTCGACCAGTTGGAGTCGTGGATCGACGCTGCTGACGAAGACCTCGAACCGCTGACGTCGTTCGTTCTTCCGGGTGGCGGCGAGTGTGGGGCCGAATTGCACAACGCACGGGCGGTCACCCGCCGGGCCGAGCGTCGGGCCGTCGCGCTCGCCCAAAGCGAGCCAATCAACGCTGAGACGGTCACTTATCTCAACCGGCTCTCCGACGGGCTGTTTACGTTCGCACGGCTGGTCAACGCCCGCGACGGGGTTCCCGAGGAGTCACCGACCTACTGACTGAGCTGTGGCTCCAGAGCGGAGTTCCAGAAGCAGGAAGGAGGGCCGCCGCGAGCTGTATGGGACAGACGGACGAGCGGCAGCCTTGGTCGGGCCATGTGATCAATCGTACCCACGGTGCCGTCGACCCTGAGACGGAGGCGATACATCGGCCCCAGTGGCAAGCCACGACCACGGGCCGTGGTTTTAGGTTAGCCTAATTTCTTGTGAAGCTTTCGATTTAGGCTGGCCTAAATACAGTCAGCACAAAGGTTATATCTGTTGCTCGCTGTTGGTCAGATATGAACAAACACTTCAGTGACGCACGATACTACCTTGGCCGAGCCGCATCGCACCTCAAAATCGGGCTCCGCGAGGAGCTGACGCCGATCGCCCGACAGGTTCAGTCTCGATTCGGCAACGAACCCGCCGAACCCGTCGAGCCCGAAACTCGTGCCGGAAGTGTTCGTCGTGCTGCAAAGCAGTCGGTCGCGGAGGCGACTCGACGAGTGCGCCAGGGCCGTACGTCCGACGAACCGACGGCCTGATCGGATAGTTCCGTCTTTTTGGGTACAGTCGCCGAGTCGGAGAGAAGCTTTTAAGTCCGGTCGACAGGTAGCAGTCGACAGCGGGTTGGTGGTCTAGCCAGGTTATGACGGCTCCTTCACACGGAGCAGGTCGGCAGTTCGAATCTGCCCCAACCCATTTTCCAGCGGCACACCACGACGAGCGGTGCGAGATCGCGTAGGGACTTCAATTGCGAACGGTCGGATTGAATAGATTGTTATCAGGATTCTGCAAGAGAACACCGAGACGGTCGCGGACGGCGTCGGCGTCGGTCATCTCACTGAAGTACTCGACCGTGTCGGTCGGCTGGCCACGCTTCCGGTGAACACCGGTGGTGCCAACCAGACCGGCCATCCCGCCCTCTCGGTTCCCTGTGGGACCGTCGACGGGATGCCGGTCGGGTTACAGCTCGTCGCCGGCCGCTTCGAGGAGTCGACGCTGTATCGGGTCGCCCAGGCTGTCGAAACAGTTATTTAAAAGTCCTACGGCCCCTCCATCGCTGTTTGCGAGGAGATATCGTATCGTGTGAGCGTCGGCTCGCCAGCCATGTGTGGCTCGATCGCCGCCTGAAACGCCGCCAGATGGCGACTCGATTCGTGACTGTCGACCGCTTCGGCGGTTTCGTACTGTTCGATGATCCTGACGACGTTGGGGGTTTCGAGGTCGACCGTAACTCGGTAGTCGATAACGCCGTCTTCCTGGCGCGAATTGACCGCCATTTCTTTCATGATCTCGATGGCTCTGGCCCGTGAGTCTGGTTCGACCGGCACCTCAGAGAGAAGCAGTATCATCTTCCACCTCTCGTGTGGGGTGTGGCTACAGACGAGCGGTCGCGAGGATTTTTCGTAGGGTTTGACTTGTCATACTTGTTGGAGTCAGTGCCGCGTCCAACTGTTGTTTCGCTGTTCATGATGAGTGAGCCACGACGGGTAGTCGTTCGAAGCCGAGCTTGGAGGCTTTCGGCTTCGGCGTACAGCAGTCGGTATCGACTTCAAGCTCTCCGACTACATCGAACAACGTATCCAGCACAATCGGCGCTTCGAGCCGTGCGAGCGGCGCACCGATACAGCTGTGGGGTCCGGTACCGAACGCGACGTGATCGGGGTTCCGATCGGGGACGAACTGTTCGGGCTGGTCGAATGCAGCCGGATCGCGGTTCGCCGCACCGAGCCACAGAATAACCGTCTCGCCGGCTTCGATCGTCGTTTCGCCAATCGTGACGGCTTCGGTCGTCTCTCTGGCCCGCGACTGGAGCGGACTCCGGTACCGAAGCACCTCTTCGACCAGCAGTGCCATCTCGAACTCATCGAGCCGCCCCAGTAGGTCGTGTTCCGAAAACAGGTACAACGCGTTCGCCAGCAGTTCGGACATGGTTCCCTGTCCCGCCAGAATGAAATCGAAACAGTTCGACCCGATCTCGGCGTTACTGAGCTCGGTGTCCTCGACGAGCCGCGAGATGAGATCGTCTTGCGGGGACTTCGTCCGCTCTGCGACCAGCGTTTCGAAGTAGTCGACGGCCGCTGCCATCTGCTCGCCGTCTCCGCTTTCGGTGGCGCTGTACTCGCGGTTCATGACGCGACGGAACGTCTCCAACCAGTTCAACATTTGTTGGTGGTCGGCACGTGGGATACCAACCATCTCCATGATGACTCGGAGTGGAACCGGAACGGCGAACTCGGTCACGAAATCGAACTCGGGGCCGTCGTCGAGCGCGAGACGGAGCTGTGATCGCGCGATGTCGTCGATCGACTCCGCGAAGCCGGACAGAAGATCCGGACGAAAGAACTCGAACAGTTGGGATTTCGACGCCGCGTGTTTGGGCCCGTCGGACCACACCATCGCGTTATCGAGATACGTGAACGGTGACGAATTATTGGTCTCCGTGGACGGTGTCTGGGGCCCCGAGGACGGTGTGTGCGCCCCGGAAAGCGCTTTGCGTACGAACCGGTCGTTGTCCTGTAGCGTTTCTTTGACGTGGCAGTAGGTGAACACGTCGTAGACGCCCCGCTTGTTGTCGAACTGGACGGGGCCGAGACGACGCTGTCGACGATACCAGTCGAACGGATCGTGAAGCGCCGCAGCCGACTGTAGCGCCATCGGGGTATCGTCGGGGATGTCTGTTGGCTCGTACTCGCCGATTTCTGTGACCATACACCAACGTTCCGGCCATTTATGTTAAATTTATGTATGAATACCCTCGTACGACTTTGTATATTCAGTATTTACTCCAGTTCTTCCGTTTCTGTCAATGGATCCCTACGCTGGGTACACACTCGTACTGTGTGAACTGTTTAAACGTGTTTTAGGATGCAGTGGCGATCCTACCGACCGAGCGGCCATCGATTATCGAGTGTCGGTCTGGAGCATCGGTTCCCAGTTCGACCACGGAATATTGCGTCCGGGGTAGGCGACCGACTCGAACGGCCAGGCCTCGGCGATCCACTCCCGGACGGTGGTCTCTATCGCGTCGTCGATACCCCGGTCGACCGCAGCCTCGGCAGTCCAGAAGTAGACGGCGGCCTCGTAGCCGTCTGCATGGGTCGGCTGGACGTACACACAGCCCAGTTCGACCGTCTCGTCCGGCGTGACGATGGCGTACGTAAACGCATCGCGGCGCTGGAACTCCTTGTGATGCCAGGCGACGTCGATCCGGTTCTGTGCCAGTGTCAGGTCGGCAGACGGCCACTCGTGGCCCGGCCCGAACGTTCCACGAATCCGGTCACGACTCGCAGTCACAGCCTCGTAGTCCCGTCGGGTATCGTCGACGCCGAGCGGTCGGATGCGAATGGATTCCGTCTCCACGGAAGTCGGAACCTCGACCGACGGCCCCAAGAGGTTCGGTGTTTCGAACGGCATATGCACTGTTCACGGACCGCCCGTATCGCTGTTGTGACTGCAGCCAATAGTCTCCCGAGTCGTTGTCCGGTCGACGAATGCAGAACCACCCACTGCTTGAGACGAGTGAAACTGATTCACCCCTGTACAGCAACGTAGTATACAATGACGCTGGCGTTCGAGCGGCTCGAGCGTCCGCTCCTGTATCTGTTGGGCCCTGGCTTCATCGTCGCGCGGGTGTTACATTTCGTCGTTCCGGAGTTGTACGTCCAAATTATTCCACCGATTCTTCCGGCACCGCTCGCGCTCGTCTATCTGTCGGGGATTGCCGAAATCGCTGTCGGGATCGGACTCCTGGTGCCACGGACGCGACCACAGGCGGCATGGGCAACGGTCGCGTTACTCGTGGCGATCTTTCCCGCAAACGTGTATATGGCGACCCACGGCGTCGTCATCAAGGGAATGCCAGGAGGTGGTGATCCGTCCGAGCTGGTTCGCTAGGGGCGACTCCCGCTTCAAGCGGTGTTGATCCTCTGGGCGCTGTGGTACACCGACGTCCTGTCCGACAGACCATCCGAGCCTCAAAGCGAGACGTCGTCGTGAGGGGTTATCCGCCAGTGATGAACTTGTTTCGGGTGTCGTTCAGCACGTCGCGGGCGTGACCGGTTGGATCGGTGAGTGCCGGATCGTACGTGGCGAACACCTCCCCGTCGGCGAGGACGAACGTCCGTCGGTCCGTACGGCCCTCGTCGGTGTCGAGTCCGAACGCCCGGGCGACAGAACCGTCGGGATCGGCAAGCAGATCGAAGAGGATCCCTTCGTCGTCGGCGAACTCGGCGTGGCTGTCGACGTCGTCCATCGAAACACCATACACAGCGATCCCGGCTTCACGGTACTGTGGAAGCGCTTTTTGGAAGTCGTTGGCTTCGATGGTACAGCCGCCAGTGAAGTCCTTTGGATAGAAGTAGACGACTGTCGGCTCGTCGAACTCGGGCGTGATCTCCTCGCCGTACTGGTTGGATGCGCTGATCTCGGGTGCCGGATCGCCGGGTTCGAGCATATCGGACACTAGCGTTCGATGGACTTGATGGCTTTCGTCTGTCGGCGCTCGTCCACCCCACCATGCGATAGTCTACCGTGCGTCTGACTGTCGATTAAAACTTTATTAACGCTGGGAAGATACCTAACACAATGAGCTCCCTTTCCGACATTCTCACCGACCTCGTGTCGGGTGTCGACGGTGTCTTTCTGTTTTCGCCGAACGGCTCGTTCTACGAGCGGTTCGACGACGTTGAAGATGTCGTCGTCATCGGTGCCGAAAACACGGTCGACGCCGACACGTTCGTCGAACTCCCGATCCAGTTTACGGATATCAAAGACCGAATCCGATTCGGCATCGAGGGCGCGATGGACGCCGATCTGGTCGGCGAAGGTGACGTGCTCGCCTGTGTCGGCTCGCTATTCAGCGAGGATGCCGACTTCACGAGTCGCGTTCGGGTCGACGAGACGATGCGCTCGGGAATCTACGACCTGTTTACCAACTCACGAGCTGATCCGGCAGTCATCAGCGACGTGTTTGAAGTCGCCCTGGAACTCGGCCGCAAGGGCCAGAAGGGCAAACCCGTCGGCGCGCTGTTCGTCGTCGGCGACGCGGGCAAGGTGATGAACAAGTCCCGGCCGCTGAGCTACAACCCCTTCGAGAAATCCCACGTCCACGTCGGCGACCCCATCGTGAACGTGATGCTCAAGGAGTTTTCGCGGCTCGATGGTGCGTTCGTCATCTCGGATTCGGGAAAAATCGTCTCCGCGTACCGGTATCTCGAACCCTCCGCCGAGGGCGTCGACATCCCCAAAGGGCTCGGGGCACGTCACATGGCCGGCGGGGCGATCACCCGCGACACGAACGCGACGGCGATCGTGCTCTCTGAGTCCGACGGGCTCGTTCGAGCATTTAAAGGTGGGAAACTGATTCTCGAACTCGATCCAGAGGAGTACTAACCCATGTTCGGGCCGCTTCAGGTCGCTGGTGACGGCGTGCTTCGCTATATTACTCCCCGTCTCTGGTTCGCGCTCTTGCTTTTGGCAGCCGGAATCGTGCTCGGCTACGGCGTGGTGATCGTCAACCGTCGGCTGCTCGAACGGATGGGCGTCGACCAAACGATCGAAGGAACGGCGTTCGAACGGACCGCAAACGAGTTCGGCACGTCAACGATCAGTATCATCGCCCAACTCAGCGGCTACTTCATCGTGCTGTTGTCCGTGTTCGTCGCCGTCTCGGTCGCCGATCTCCAGTTCGCGGATCTGTTCTGGAGTGCGGCGGCCGTCTTCCTGCCACAACTGTTCGTCGCGGTTATCATTCTGGTCGTGGGCGTCGTTGTCGCCGACAAGGTCGAACTACTCGTCTCCGAGCGACTGCGTGGCATCAAGCTCCCCGAAATCGGCCTCATTCCCGCGCTCGCGAAGTACAGCGTGCTCTTTGTTGCGGTGCTGATCGCACTCAGCCAGATCGGCGTCGCGGTGCTCGCGTTGATCGTCCTGCTGGGTGCCTACGCCTTCGCGCTCATCGTCTTTACGGCGCTGGCGACGCAGGACCTACTGGCCTCGGGGACTGCTGGCGTCTACTTGCTGTTGACCCAGCCCTACAGCATCGGCGACGAGGTCAACGTCGGTGGTCAGCGCGGCGTCGTTCAAGAGGTCGACCTGTTGGTCACCCGGATCGACACCGACGGTGAGGAACACATCATCCCTAACCGACTCGTTCTTCAGGACGGCATCGTTCGCATTCGCGAGTACTAACGCGCGTTTCCCGTCCCTGGGTTTGCTGCGTCTGTTCTCTGTATTGTAAACGGTTCTGGAGTGAGAGCCGTCAGTCGACCTGTGCGGCTTCTGTCGACCGTGAGCCGCTTTGCCTTTTCGAGCCGAGGGCGAACAGCGCCACGAGGCCACCCGTGAGACCGGCCCCACCGCTGAGTGTCAGGAGGTCGCCAAGGCTGTAGCCGCCCTCGGGCGAGCCGACGACGACCGCGCCTTTCATTCCCATTCGCTCGTGGGGTGCACAGACGTATTTGACGATACCCTGCGTGTCGACCGTCCGCTCGAATGTCGCGCCGGACTCGCCACCGAGGTCGCTCGCGAACCGTCCCTCGTTTTCGACAACGTTGTGGCTGCCGCCACCGCCCGACCACTTCCAAATGACCCTCGTCCCGGGATCGACGCGAACGGCCGGCGGATCGAACGCGTAGGGGCCGTTGTTGCCGTCGGCTCCGACCGTGATTGTCACCTCCTCGGAGCCCCGCTCGTCGACCGTCTCGTCGTAGTTGTCGACGTTCTCGAACCAGCCGTCGTAGTCGATCTCGTCGCCCTCGGACTCGTCGTCTTCGTCGTCCGACTCTGCAGCCACGGTCTCGACCTCACCGACCGCGAGCGCGCCTTTCATCCCCATCGCCTTGTGGGGCGAGCAGGCGTAGGTTACGATCCCCTCGTCTTCGACGGTGTGTTCGAAGGTGTGGCCGGACTCCTCGACCAGTTCGCTCTCGAACTCGCCGTCCTCGTCGGCCACGTTGTGACTGCCGCCGTCGCCCGACCACTCCCAGATTATCGTCGTTCCGGGGTCGACGCGAACGGCCGCCGGATCAAAGCCGTAGTTGCCGTCGTTGGCCGACGAGCCGACCGTGATCGTGACCTCGTCGGAGCCCCGCTCGTCGACCGTTTCGTCGTAGTTGTCGACGTTGTCGAACCAGTCGCCGTAGTCGGGTTCTCGGTCCGCTTGACCTTCCTCGTCCTGGGCCGATGCGACACCAGCCGACGAAACGCCGAGCGTGGCTGCGCCGAGAGCCGCACTCGCTCGAAGGACGCTGCGACGCGAGACTGGAATCGGTGGGTGGTGTGTCGTCATACTCAGCCCTCGTAGCCCGCGTACTCCATGAGTTGGGCGAAGACGTCCGAATCCATCACGTCCCGGTAGACGACCGCGTTGACCATCCCGCCGGGGTAGAAGTTCCCGTTCATGGCGTGGTTGACCTTGTGGCAATGCATCAGGTAGATTCCCGGATCGGCGTCGGCCTCGAACTCGATGGTGTGGCGCTCAGCGGGCGCAATATTGGTAATATCCTGTTCGTACTGGGCGGCCTCGGGAACCTGCCCGCCGTCCTTGGCGACCAGCCGGTAGCGATGGTTGTGAACGTGCATCGGATGGGACATGTAGCCCGAGTTCGCCAGATGCAGTCGGACCGTGTCGCCCGCGTCGACGATGATCGGCGAGCCGTCTTCGGGGTGGATCGTTCGCGGCAGGCTCTTGCCGTTCATCGTGAACACGTCGGGGTTCCGTTCGCGTGGGCTGTAGTCGGCGCTCTCACCGTCCATCATCCGTGACAGGCGCGAGTCCCAGTCTTTGAGCGTTAAGAAGTACTCCTTGTCTGCCTCCTCGTAGCCCTCGGGGTCGACCCGGAGAATGCCGTACATCCCCATGTCGATGTGTCGATGAGTCTGGTAGTGGCAGTGGTACAGATGGGTCCCCGGCACGTTCGCGGGGATGGTGTAGGTGTGTCGCTCGCCGGGGTCGATCTGGATGCCCGTCGTCGTCGGCACGCCGTCGTTCTCCCACGTCTTTCGGACGCCGTGAAAGTGGACCGTGTGGGGATGTTCTCCATCCGTGTTGTCGAACGTCACTTCCATATCGTTGCCCTTGGTCGTCCGCAGGATGGGTCCTGGGACGCTCGGCTCGCGGTCGTCGGCTCGGAACGCCCAGACACGCGGGAGTTCGACCGGCCCGCCCATCGATTCGAGCGGATGGACTTCGTGCCGCGAGGTGACCGACGAGAGGGTTACCGAGCCGCCCTGCTCGTCGACGTTGACGACCTCGGGTGGGCTCGTCGTCGGGAGTTCGCCGTCGGCCTGCGGCGTCGCTCGCCCGCCGAGGGCGGTGTTGGTCGGTGCCGAACAGCCCGCCAGCGAGAGCACGCCTGTGCTACCGGTTGCCACCAAAAATTCGCGCCGTGAGATACCCCGCCCTGGTGCGCCAATATGGTTGTTCATAGCTCTATTCGGCAGTTGGTAGAGACTGTATATAATTCCAGAATGAGATTACCAGTTCGTTAGAACCGGGGTGAACATGTTGGGTTGCTCTGGTCAAGTCAGTCTCAGTCGATAAATCGACGTGAGCCAGCGGCCAGTCGGCTCAAAAGTAGTTTCTCGATTCCTGCTCGTCGTTCGTTTCCGCTGACCGGCCAGCAGTTACGGCGAACCACTCGTTTTTTGTAGCGAGGTCGACCGAGAGCGATGCTGACTCCGGTGAGAGTCACCAACGAGGATCAACCCGAATATGTTCGGACATATCGGTATTCGTTTAGGAACCGAACGCGTTCGTATGTCAGTAATGACGTCGACACGTGCGGCTCGGTTCGAGGTGGTCGGGCGATGACCCAGGCACGACTGGTCGTCACGTTACCGGAGGTAATCTGGATCGGTGACGTCTCCCGGCAGTACCCCGAGGCGACGTTCATGGTGATGTCGGCAGTTCCCGACGAGCACGTCGCCTTCGCGCTACTGAATATCACCGCCCCCGATGTCGAGGCCGTGCTGTCGGCTGCCCGGGCCCATGATCAAATCGTCGAGCTAACGGTGATCCAGCAGACAGACAACCAGATAACGGTGCAGGTCGAGACGACGAGCCCGCCGCTGATCCAGCTTGCCGCCCAGGGGTCGGGCCTCCCCATCGAGTTCCCGGTGCGGATCAGCGACGGCGAGGCGACCGTCGACGCCACCGGCCCCCACGAGCGCCTGTCGGAACTCAGCTCGCAGTTGCGGACCTTCGGCCTGGAGTTCCGCGTCGAGTACATCCAAGAGCGCCTGCACACCGAACAGTTGCTCTCGGTAAAGCAGCGAGAACTCGTGTTGGCGGCCGTCGAACGAGGCTACTACGACACCCCGCGAGGGTGTACGCTGACGGGACTGGCCGATGCGGTCGGCCTCGCCAAGTCGACCTGTAGCGAGACGCTCCACCGCGCCGAGGAGACGATGATCAAACACTTCATCGACGACCTGTCGACCCCACTCGAAGAAGAAAATCGGATCGTCGCCTCGGAATGAACGCTGCGTTATACATGCAGTCGGAGTAGTCGATACCGGTAGCTGCGCGGTTACCGCAGCGGATGTAGCTCAGAGCGTAGCTCGGGAGATTGCTTACTGGAGGCGTCTACGTCCTGGTTTCGCGCAGCGAGGTAGTGTCTGACAACACCCAAAGTGAACGCCAGCGCGCCGAGGATCACGGCGTGCCACCGTGGCTGGGGCCCCAGAGCTACCGTTTGTTCCCCCGACTCAGCTTCGGTCGGGACGATTCAGTCGAAGCCGGACGACGGTGCCGCCGTCGGCTGGCGTTTCGATTTCCAGATACCCACCGTAGGCCTCGACGATCCATTTGACGAGCCACAGTCCGAGTCCGCTGCCGTGGTTGAGTGCGGTGATCTGTGTGTCGCCGGTGATGATCTGTTTCTCGGTCACTGGAATGCCCGGCCCGTTGTCGCTTACTTCGATCTCGACAGACGAGTCGAGTTGGGTCGCGGAGATGGTTGCCCGTGGGGTAGCCGACTCGTTGTGCCGGATAGCGTTATCTACGAGACTCCGCAGAACGATCTGCAGTCGGTGGTTTGCGCTGACGACAACTCTCTCCGAGAGTTCCGTGGAAATTTTGGCCGTCTCGAACCGGCTGTGGCAGTCGTCGACGATGTCGCTGACGAGCGGCTTCAGCTCGACGGAGCCGACAGAGACGGACTCACCAAGCACTTTCTGGATGGTTTTGGCCTCGTCGCTGAGATACGAGAGATCAGTCGCCTTCCGTTTGATTTTTTCGGCAGCCTCTCGCGTCGCCGTTTCCTCGGTGGTTTCGATGATCTGGGTGGCCATTCCCACGACGACATTGAGATCGTTTCGGAGGTTGTGGCGAAGCACGCGGTGGAGCACGTCGAGATGTCGTTCTCGCCTGACTTCCTCGGTGATGTCGGTGTAGATGGCAAAGCCGTAGTCGTTCTGATAGGGTATCCCGCGGTAAATGAACTTCCGGTCGCCCTCGTCGGTCATCCGTTCGACAACGGCTGCATTCGACTGGCCCGCTCCCGTTCGCTGGTCGAACCGAGCGGCTTCCTGTCGCTTGGTTGGTGGGACGATCAGATCGTTGAGCGATGCGCCGATCACCGATGGTGACTCGTGGGCGAACACATCGACAAACGCGTCGTTGGCGTCGATGATGATTGGCTCGCCATCAACCAGCTCGAATTTGACTACGGCGTCGTCGAGTTCCTCGAATAGATGTCGGAAACAGCCCTCCGAGTGTTTGTGGTGGGGGTGCATCGGGAGTTACTGTGAGACCGCTTCGGTGAGGTTCGTCGTCCGTCTCGACGCGCCTGTGACGACCTCCTCGATAGACTGACTGACTTCTGTGCTCATCGCTTGGATCTCCTCGGGACCAGTCGAGACCTGCCGGGTTTCCGTTGCGACCTCGACACCGAACGACTGGATGCCCAGCAGTGTACCGTCCAACTCGACGAACACCCGATTGACCGACCCGCGAGCCCGGTCAGCGTCTCGTCGTTCTGTCCGGCCGCCAGACGGACGGTCAGATCACCGTTAGCCGCATACTGTCGCTGTCGGTCGATAGTAGCTACCCGTTCCTCGATCTGTTGCACCATTCTTATATTCACGTATATACGCTTTCTATATAAATAATCGACTATATAACAAATATTACGATTCTAAAGAGCTCATACCGACCCTATTTCCACACAGAAGTGATTGAATTTGACATTTGACAGATTCTGAATACCAAGATAGTAGTCTGAATAGTACTGTTAGCGCTGTACGTGGAGTCGACGCTGTCGGGATGTGGACCAGGTCTACCAACGGACGAACAGTTGGAAACCCCGAATCAACAGGCAGCTTGAACCAGGCTACGAGTGGTCGACCGGCTCGGCTGGAACACCAGCGACCGTCACGTCGGCCGGTACATCCTGTGCCACCAAGGAGTTCGCTGCGACCTGCGCTCCCGGACCGACCTCGACGCCCGGGAGGATGATGGCCCCGGCTCCGATCATCGCTCGCTCGCCGACGACGACCTCGCCGGTTCGGTACTCGTCCTGCAAGAATTCGTGGCACAGGAGGGTGGCGTCGTAGCCAATGATCGCGTGGTCCTCGACCGTGATCAGTTCGGGCCAAAACACGTCCGGCGTCGACTCCAATCCCCACGCGACACCCTCACCAATGGTCGCGCCGAGCCGCCGAACGAGCCAGTTTTTCAGCTGGAGGCTCGGCGAGAGACGGACGAGCCAGACCACGAGATAGTTAATCACGATCCGCAGCGGCGACTTGGCCTTTGGCCACGACCACAGTGAGTTGCGGCGGCCGCTGGTCGGGTGGCGTTCGAGCCGGTCGTGTCGACGCTCGGGGTTTTTCGAGTCGGAACTCACGACGTACTGTCTGTCGGGTAACCCTAAAATAACTCCTCCAGTAGGTGTCGACTACTTATAAGATGGTAATCGATGCGTCCGGAATATCGGCCGGTGTATGCGAACCCTCGCTGGGATAGCAGTGTCGACAGAACAATTATACTCGCACAGATAAATACTCCACCAGTGACAGAATCTCGACGGAGACGATTCCTGCGATTCACTGGGCTCGCCGTTTTGATCGGCTTTATGACCGCATCCGTGCTCGGACCACCGGACCCGAGTACTCAAATACGACTGACGGCCGGGTGTCTCGGTGTCGGAATCGGAGTAGCCTACTGGCTAGCGTATCACACAGCGATTGCGCCAGTGGTTCGGTTGGGCGACGTGTTTCGGTGGCTCGTCAGTACTGCGCTTTTTATATTTGGAATCCACGCGCTAATCCGGCTCGGTATACCGACAGCCGAGGAAACGCAGTCATGGCCGTTAGAATCCATACTAAACCTTTTCAGTGCCGTTCTCGCCGCAGCTGTCGTCTGGTCCGACCGAATCCCGTGGCCCGGTGATCGCTGAGGCGAGTCCTTACTCGTCGCCGCGAAGCTCGGCCATGTGGTCGACGCGTTGTTGGACCAGATCAGCCTTTCCGACGTCGTGCCGAATGCGGAGCCCATCACCAGCCGCCGACAGCGCGTCCTCGGCGATTGCCTCAGCCGCCGCGATGCTGTCGGCCAGTCCAACCACGGCGAACGACCGGGAGGTCGTCGTGTAGAGGCCGTCGGCGCGCTCGTCGACGCTCGCATAGAACAGCAAGCCTTCGCCGACGGTTTCTTCGTCGACCTCGATTTTGGCACCCGAGTCCGGATCGGTCGGATAGCCCGCGGGAACCGCGTACTTGCAGACCGTCGCTTGCCCGGTGAATTCGAGTTCGGGTAGCTTCTCGCCATCTCGGGCAGCCGTGAGGACATCGAGGAACGGGGTTTCCAAAACGGGAAGCGTGTTCATCGCCTCGGGGTCGCCGAAGCGGGCGTTGTACTCGATGACTTTCGGTCCCTCGCTCGTCAGCATGAACTGGCCGTAGAGGATTCCTTTATAAGCTGGCATCGCAGCAACGGTCGCCTCCATAACCTCGACCGCGGCCTCGTAGTCGCCCTCGCTCATAAAGGGAAGCTCGAAGCCGGTGTCGCTGTAGCTGCCCATCCCGCCGGTGTTCGGTCCTTCATCGCCCTCGTAGGCGCGTTTGTGGTCCTGTACGGCTGGTGTCGTGCGGAGGTCGCCGTCGGCGACGAACGCTTGCAGGGTGAACTCCTCGCCGACGAAGCGCTCTTCGAGCACGACGCGGTCGTAGTCCTCCTCGCGGAGGTACTCCTTTGCGCCCTCTTTGTCGACCTGATCGCCGATGACTTTCACGCCCTTACCACCGGTGAGCCCGGCGGGTTTGACCGCGAGATCGATCTCGCTGTTGTCGATGTACTCGCAGGCTGCCTCGGTGTCGTCGAACGTCTCGAAGATCGGGCAGCCCGGAATCTCGTTGTCCTGCATGAATTCGCGCTGAAACGCCTTGTCGGTCTCGATTCTGGCTTCTTCGGCCTGCGGCCCGAAGGTGTAAATTCCCGCCTCGTCGAGTGCGTCGGCAACACCGACCTGCAGGCCGGATTCGGGGCCCACGATGGCGAGCGTCGCGTCGACCTCGTTGGCGTAGTCGACGATTGCGCTGGCGTCGGTTTCACCGAGCTGCTCGAAGCCATCAGCGAGTCGGACGATGCCGGGGTTTCGGTTGCTCGCAGCGGCGTACAGCGAGCAGTCAGGGGCCAACGCGCGGGCGATGGCGTGTTCGCGGCCGCCACCACCGACTAACAGTACGGTTTCGCTCATGTCGAAAAGAGGTCGACAAACGGGTGTAAGTGTTACTTTTGTGTGCTGCTGGGGCTACAGGGAGCCGACCGGGCGGCTGTAGCTACTGCGAGTCGAAGGGGTTGGCTCTGACGACCGTTTCTTCACGGCCTGGACCGACACCAATCGCATAGATCGGTGCGCCGACCTCTTCGCTGACGTATTCGAGGTACTCGCGGGCGGGAGCCGGGATCGCCTCGTAGCCCTCGGCGGCGACCTCTGCCCAGTCGACTTCCGGCCACGGCTCGAAGGATTTGTGGACCGGTTCACAGTCACCCCACCGCTCGGTGGTTGCGGGCATCGTGTAGATTTCCTCGCCGTCGAGTTCGTAGGCGTGACCGACTTTCACCTCATCGAGGCCAGCCAGCACGTCGATGTGGTTGATAGCGATACCGGTAAACCCGTTCGCGCGGGCGGCGTGCCGGAGCATCGGCATATCGAGCCAGCCGATCCGACGTGGTCGACCCGTCACGGTGCCGAACTCGCCGCCTTTCTCGCGGATGAAGTCCGCGAGCTCCTCTTCGGTGTCGTTGCCGTCCAACTCGGTTGGGAGCGGGCCGGTGCCGACACGCGAGAGGTAGCCTTTGACAATGCCGACGACCTCGCCCTGGCCGATGACGGTCGGGCCGACACCGGTGCCGACAGACGCGCCGCCAGCCGTGGGGTTCGAGGAGGTGACGTAGGGATAGATGCCGTGGTCGATGTCGATAGAGGTTCCCTGTGCGCCCTCGAACAGTATCTCTTTGCCTTCGTCGAGTCGGTTACCCAGGAAATCCCCGCAGTTGACGGTCATCGACTCTTCGACGAATCGCTGGCCGTACTCGTTGTAGGTCTCGAACAGTGCGTCTACGTCGAAGGCGTCGGCGTGTTCGGATTCGGCAACATCGAGCCCGTAGATCTTCTCGGCGACATCCCGCTTTTGGGGGACGACGTATTCGAGTCGCTCGCGAAGCACCTCGGGATCGAGCATATCGCCGATACGGATGCCACGTCGACCCATCTTGTCCTCGTAGGTCGGGCCGATTCCTCGCTTTGTGGTTCCGGCGGCGAGATCCGAGTCGCTTTTGACTTCCTCTTCGATGCCGTCCAAGACGCGGTGATACGGGAGAATCGCGTGGGCTCGGCGGGCGATCCGCACGTCTGGGTCGAGTCCCTGCTCGCGGAGCGTGTCGAGTTCCGAAAACAGCGTCTCGGGGTTGACAACACAGCCGTTGCCGAGGATTCCGACTTTGCCGCGAACGGCCCCGCTGGGGACCAACGAGAGTTCATACTTGTTGCCGTCGTGAACGACGGTGTGGCCTGCGTTGTCGCCGCCCTGATACCGGGCGACGACATCGGCGTCGCCGCCCCAGATGTCGACGAGCGCGCCCTTGCCCTCGTCGCCCAACTGCGAGCCGACGATAGTTACGGTCATAACAGCCGTCGCTTCACAAGCAGTGGGTAAACCGATTACGGTCCACCCTTCGGAGCGGTTTTCCTGTTGCGATTGCCGTGCCAACAGACCACAAAAACAGAACTGTTAACTACTACCACTACATTAGTTGGTCTACTGACTTTTCAGCCCGCTCCGACAGCAACCTTTAAAGGGAATAAAGACAAGTTAGCATGTGTCATGATAGACAGACTTGAGAAAGAAGTCGACATGCTCGAACGGCACTTACAGGTGCTGCGAATGGTGATCGAGAACGAACCGATCGGCATTGTCAAAATGTCGAACGAGACGGGCTACCCACATCACAAGGTTCGCTACTCGCTTCGCGTGCTCGAAGAGGAGAACTTGATCGAGCCGTCGAGTCAAGGTGCGATCCAGACCGACCACACCGAAGAGTTCGTCGACGATTTGGACAACAAGATCGATTCGATCGTCGACAAACTTCGGACAATGCGCATTGACGAAACCGCAGAGATCGAAGGCTGATCGCGACCGTATTTGTCGCTGTTGTCGTCTGAGACGTGTAGGTGTCGAAAACCTACAGTTCGGGAACGTGAAGATCGAAGGTATCACCGAGCTGTTCGACCAGACAGAGATGGAAGCCCTGTTTTCGCGAGATGTAGACGAAGCTCTTGCCACGGCTCGCACTCAGTAGGCCGCCACCGGTCGCATCCGCCGCCGCATCGAGTGCACCGCCCTCGTAGTAGCTCGTCGTCACCGCAAACGCTGCCGCGAAGGTTTCCTGGCTCTGGACGATTTCGCTGCCCTCGCGAACGAGTGAGTTGACCATTCCTGGGCCGACCGGCTGATTAGATTCATTGAAATCCACGACAAACAGCGGATGGTCGCGCTTGTCGCGGATGACGAGGTCGAACTCGGCGTTGACGGGGTCGTCCTCGTCGTCGCTCTCCAGTGAGACACTGCCACGAAGTTCGGCGCGGTTGATCTCTGGAATCGCCTCGTAGATCCCTTTGAGATCGGATTGATTTCCGGTGGCCTGAATGTCGAAGAGGAACTCCTCGACGATCCACCGGGTGAACGCGAGTTCAATGCGACCGTCGAGAAATGCGTCAAACGGGGTGGCGTCGACGCTGAGATCATCCGTGGAGAACGTCGTACGGGTATCGATCCGAAGGTTCTGGCGAACCTCATCTTGGGTCGCCTCTCCGGTGAGTGCATCTTCGAGGGTGGCATCACCTTTCGAGTTGTACCGAACCAAGAGATTCGTTCCGCGAAGGGCTTCTGTTGTGCTCATCGACTGGCCGCCAGACGATTCGTACCCTCTTTCGTCGGCTGACCCGGCGTCGAGTTGTGCTTCGAGCCGTTCGATTTCGGCTTCGGCCTCCGAGAGCTGTGTTCGGATTGTTTCGAGTTTCTCGTGAGCCTCGTTGCGTTCGGCCCGTGCGCTGTCACGTTCGGCCACCAACCGCTCGTGTTGCTCTTCGGCCTTCTGCATGATCTGTTCAGCACGTTTGAGTCGCTTTTGTAGCTGCGAGCGGGACAGTCCTGAGACCGACGACGGTTTTCGTTGCGCGGCCGTCGACTCCGAGCGTCTTTGTGAAGCCGATGACTGCGACGTTTGATCGTTGGCTGTCCGTGTCTGTTGAACCGTCGAATGTGTGTTGGCTGCCCGAGTGGACTGACTCGGCAGATCGTCACTCGGATCGAGCGACGGTATCGTCTTGGCGTTACGCCACTGAGCTTCGTCATTGAACACGTCTCCATCCGATGTCTCGCTGACCGTCGACGTCTCAGCAGCGGTCTCCGAGTCGCCAGCCGCGGCCGTCTCCGTGCTATCGTCGGATGTTTCCTGGTACGAGCCTGAAGGCTCGGTCATCGACGCACTGACACCAGCGGTAGCTGGGGTAGAGTCTTTCGGCGCTCTCTGTTTTCGATCCCCCTCGGCCGAGCCTTCCGTGATCGATGCCTTCTCGGCTGAATCGGCAGTTGCTGAGTCCTCAGATGTTGATTCAGTGCGTACCGATTCACCTGTTGATTCGTCTTTGGTCGACTCGCCACCAGTAGCATCCGTTGGGGCCGTTGCCCCAGTAGGAGACTCTGACTGCCGCTCGTTTTTTGCTGTAGTGTCCGTCGAAGTGGTCGCTGGCTCGGGAATATCGATGACTTTTAGATCGGCTTTATGAATCGTGTAGATGCCGATTTCGTCGTCAGCACGCTCGAAGGCCTCCTCGTCTGTCAGTAGCTTCCGGCTGTTGCCGACGAAGGCGACACTCATCGATTTGCCGCCGTAGTACGCGACGTAATAATCTCCCGACAACACGTTCTCCGAGAGTTCGATGTAGCCGGTAAAGTTTCCCGACGAGAGTGTCGCATCGGCCTCGGAAATAGATTTGTTGTTCGTATAGTACTGGGCTTGCTCTTCGCCACGGCCTAACATGGCGTACAACAACGGCAGTCCGGGGTCGGGTGACTCGTATGCCGTCCCATCGGCGTCTTCGAACGCCGAAATCGAGCCATCCCGTATCCCAATGACCCGTCCATTGAGCATGAACGCCCACGCGGTTCCGTCAGTCACCGCCCCCGAAAACTCGGTGTCGGCAAGCCTGCCGAGCCCCTCGTACCCATCGCTGAACGGGGCCGACTCCCAGCCGGTGACGGTGTCGACTATCTCACGATCCATTTGGCATAACTCACTACAGACGACTGAAATACCTTCCGGAGCGTCGCACATTTTATTCATCACTAAAAAGACGCATTAAAAACAGCCTACCTCGGCAAACTCAGGCTGCTAATACGGCATACACAACGAGGAATCCGAAGTAGAGCGCGACCAGAGCGCCGAGGGCGATGATACGAAACCGGTTGAGCGACGCCTCCTCGTCGGCATACGCCGCTTTGAACGTCTCTCGTTCCTCCTCGGTAAGCTCCGCGTAATGTTCCAACCCGAGATGAAGTTCGTACTGCATCTCGCCAGTGAGCTCGAATCCACAGTAGGGACAGACTACTGGCGTCTCTCCGGCCGGAACCAGGGTCTCTGGAGTCGGGTCGTCATCGATTTTTGTCTCCGAGTGTCGATCGTCGTCCAGTGGTGTCTCTGGAGACCGGGTGTCGACTGGAGGCGTCATGGGCCACCTCCGGAGATAAACGGCGGCTCGACGAGTGGCGTGGTGACGATCCAGAGGCTGATCATCGTATAGGCGACCATCACGAGTGTGACACCGTACTGGCTTCTGATCGCTTCGAGTCGACCGGGAAGCAGGTCGTAGGCCGCCGCATGTGCGACCCAGACGGCGATTACGTGTCCGAGCAACACGAGCGTCATCTCAAGGGCCGAGATCCAGCCAGGGAGTTCGGTGAGAACTGGAAGCTGTTGGGGCGGTGAGAGTGGAGCAGTAGCCACGACGGCGACCGAGGGAAGCAGGCTGAGGACGAATCCGAGATTGTGGGCCAGATGGTAACCGACGGCAATCGCTAGGAGTGAGGGCCCGAACCGCCGACCGAGTTCCTCGCGAGTGATGTAGGTCGAGCCGTAGCGCCGAGCCAGCCTCATTGCCCACCAAAACGCCCCGAAAAAGAGGCCGAAACCGACGAGATATCCAAGCGCGTACACACCCAATGGCGGCAGTCCTAGCCCGACGACGCCCACAGCGAACGCCTCCCAGAGCCACGTCCCGACGAATCCGTCGAACGTAGTGACGTACAACAGCGCCACGATAAACGCGACCTCGTCGCGACCCGAAACCAACCGTGGGTCTGTGAGCGCCATTCCGGGGAGTCGGAACGCGATGCCGTCGCTGGTTCGCTCGAAGGGAGCGAACCGCCCAAAGTACGAAAACGCACGCGAGATCGGGTCGACGGTCGAAAACCAGCGATCAGCGCCGAACACGACCGCTCCGGCCAGAGTAAAGACGGTATAAATGACGATCATCGACGCCAACAGTCGCGGATTGTCAGCCATCGGTGTCACGACTTCGATCCAAATCAGCACGAGCAGGGCAGCCACACTCGGCCATGCGCCGAGTCGGTTGGGATACGGTCGACCGAGCGACGGCACCATGTCGGCGAGCGTCCGAAACGGATTGAGCGTCGGCCACGTATTACCGAGTAGATACGTCGAGGCGACGTAGCCACCCCACCACGCGACCCAGACGAAGACGACCGCGAAGTTGCGACTGCCGGTTGGTGGACCGGCAAAGCCGACGTAGACGGTGAGTCCCAGCAATCCAACGCCGACCAGTCGACCCACAAGGGCGACGAACCGACCGGGAGACGGCAGTCGACCGCCCCACTCGTGAAACGAGCGAATGAAGACCCGGTCGGTGACGAACGAGGCCAATATAAATGAAGCACCGACTGCACCGCCGCCGGTCGCCAAAAACAGCCACGTGGGGATCGTCACGGCCGTGGCTCCCGTGTCCCTAAGCCCAGCCGCGTGTGCGAGAACTTCACCGCTCGTCGCCAAGAGCATTGAAATCGCGATCAAAAGTCCGAAGCCTACCCGTACTCCGAGCCGTCGACGGTCCATTGGCCGATGTTCGACAGGCCGACAGGAGTAGCTTGCGACTTCGGGCCAGTGATAACACCCACACATCGAATTGACGACAGACGGATTGTGGGCCGTGGTGATGTAGTCGGACTAAAGGGTCGGCCGCCGACCGAAACGACGGTTGGGAGGATTTTTAATTACAGGCTCGAAACGGTTCTCTATGAGTACCGAAACGGACGACGGACACGACGACCACCACCACCATCTTCCGGCGGTCGAAGACTGGCCGCGGGGCTTTGGTGAGGCGAGCTGGTGGCCGTTTGTGACCGCTCTCGGTGGCGCAGGCATCTATTTCGGAGTCGCACTCTGGATCATCTCGGATTTCGTCCCAGATCTGGCCGGGCCCGTCGTGCTGGCCGGCAGCGTCGGGCTGTTTCTGACGGGAATCTACGGCTGGCTGTACCACGCCTTCGTCTCGAAGTTCTGGTCCCGAGACGTCTCCGACCACAGCGTTTCGTCGCTTCGCTGGGGCATGATCGCCTTTTTGGGCTCAGAGTTGGCGACGTTCGGTGCGATCTTCGCCTACTACTTCTACTTCCGGGCGGGCAGCGGACCCTGGACGCTGCCGGAGACGACGCCTGAGCTCGTCAGTTCGCTGATTCTGGCGAACACGGCGATCTTGGTTGCCTCCTCGTTTACGCTCCACTGGGCGCACGTCGCGATCCGAAGCGACGATCGAACTAACTTCCTGCGCGGAATGGGCCTGACAGTGCTGTTGGGAATCGTGTTCCTCGGCGGCCAGGCACTGGAGTACTTCGAGTTCATCGGCGAGTACGGCTTCACGTACACCGAAGGAATCTACGGCTCGGCGTTCTTCGGGCTCACCGGTCTTCACGGCCTCCACGTCGCGCTCGGGGTCGTCATCATCGCAATTGTCTTCGTCCGGGGACTGTTCGGACAGTATTCGGCCGACCGCCATCTGTCGGTGAGCACTGCCTCGATGTACTGGCACTTCGTCGACGCCGTCTGGCTCTTCCTCGTCGTCGTGCTCTACGTCGGCGCGGGCCAGGCCTAACGGTCGACGGCTCTTTTTAACCAGTAGTTTGGCGTGGGCGGTCAGTTTTGCGGAGTAAGATACCACTGCTTTGGGAGTCGCACAGCTCAAAAGTAGGTCGACGAAACGAAGTTTTGCGAGGGAAGAACGCTCCAAGAGCGGTCTTCCGCATCTTGCGGTGTGAACCGCAACGATGCGAGGGGAGGGATTTGAACCCACGGACCTCTACAGGAGCGGAGCTTGAATCCGCCGCCGTTTCCGGGCTTGGCTACCCTCGCACGCAGTGCCACTCTCTCTGTACGGTCCTCACCCGGATTCTGTGACCGTCGTTAATAAAGACTTCGTGGTCGACCGACTAACGACGCTCTGTCGAATTAATTCTATGGCTCTTGCATAACTCAGCGAAACACGTTCACTGCAAAGCAGTCAATAAGCCCGCTCAACGGTACTCCGGCGAGGTTTAGCGTCCGTACGAACCCGTAGGTTCGGACGGACTGCTCCAGTCTGGGCTTCGAGAGACCGCGGAACTTCTGCAGCCAGGGATTCACCAGTGACCAGAGGCATTCGACTTGGTTGACATGGACGCCCTCATCAGTGACAAACTCTTCGGAGTGTGGAACGACCTTCTCGTTG
>NZ_JAQFWV010000053.1:0-22447 GCF_056175805.1 Halohasta sp. A2
ACGTAGGTCTTGGCATGGTACTTTTGCCGGGTCGAAAAGCACGCTAATTCGTCAATTGGAGCGGTACAAGACAGAAACGACGTGAGTGGAAGCATCCGATTTTCACGTCATCTACGCGCTACACCAGCATAAGGTGCGAAGTCAAGTAACTACCAGTGAGGCAGTGTTGAGTTCTGTATTTCTCGTGCAAAATAAATGTGTGTGGTATACAGGTGATATATATATGTACACCCTAACTGCCAGTATATGATTGCCAGTCGGAACACTTCGATTCGTGACAATGCCGGGTAGAGAACCAGTCACCCACTCACCGGAGACTCGTGACGAGCCGATCACAGTGTTACTCGTCGACGACAACGAGCAGTGGGCACAGTTCGTCGCCAGTGATATCGAAGCCGAGTATCCATCCCTCACTGTTCATATCGCGCTCAGTCCCAACGAAGCGATGTTACGGCTCGGAGAGCTCGAAATCGACTGCGTTGTCGCCGACTACCAGATGCCCGAAGTCGACGGACTCGAACTCTTAGAGCGGCTTCGTCGAGACCACCCAGGGCTCCCCTATATTCTTGCGACGAGCGAGGGGAGCGAAGACGTTGCATCGGCAGCTATCGATGCGGGCGTCTCGGATTACGTTATCAAGGATCCGCGAGTCGATCAGTTGTCGGTGTTCACCAGCAAGATCCGGCGGGCTGTCGAGACAGCTCGTCTCCGAGAAGCAATCGCCGAGAGCGAACGCCGCTACCGATCACTAACCGAACAGAGCAGTGATGGTATCATAATCGTCCAAGACGGCGAGGTTGCGTTTTACAATCAGCGGCTCATCAAGCTTACACGACGGCCCCGAACGTGGTTTGAGTCGCCCCGACGGCTCAGCGAGATTGTCCATTCCGACGACCAAGACGACGTTCGAAGTGTTGTCGATCACTGGCAAGAGGATTCAGGTGGCGGGCAACTCCATGAGGTTCGGCTGGTCACTCCAGACGGGGAGATTCGTTACTGCGAGTACACTGGCCAAGGAATCAGACACGACAGTGAGCGGGCAGTCATGATCTCGATCCGTGACGTGACCGAACGCAAGCAACGGCAGCGAGAACTCGAATGGGAGCGGGATCTCAACCGGGATGTCCACAACGTCCTCGTTGCGGCCCGAATTCGAGCGGAGATTGAGCGCGGCGTCGTGGACCTGTTGACTGACCATGGCTACGCACTGGCGTGGATCGGCGTGCCCGAAGATGGAACGCTCACACCGCGAGCACAGAGCGGCGACACACACGCACAGACTACAGATGCGAATTACTTGTCTGCCGTCGACTACTCGTTAAAAAGTGAGGCAGCCGACAGCGAACCGAGTCTCTGGGCGGTCCGCTCGGGCGACAGTCGGTACATCAGTGACTTCGAAGAGTTGTTCCCGACAGACTGGCGCGAAAAGGCACTCACGAGTGGCTACCGGTCGGGAGCGGCGATTCCCCTCTCGTACAATGGGATTTCCTACGGTGTGTTAGCAATCTATCACGCCGAAGCCAATCGCTTCGACCAAACTGAACGCAGGCTACTCGAATCGCTTGCCGATAGCGTCGCCTTTGGCATCCACACCGTCGAAACTGAACAATCACTTGCCTCGGACCATACCGTCGAGGTAACCCTCCGTGTGGCCGACGAGGCGTACTATCTGGTTGCGGTGGCTCGTGAGATGGGGAGCACTGACGATGGGACAATCACAGTCAACGGAACCCTTCGCCACACCGACGGAGAGTGGTTGCAGTATCTCTCAGTGGACGGGGCAGCAGTCGACGCCCTCAGAACAATCCTCGCTGGCTACCCTGAAATCATTGCTGTGGAAACGATTGGTGGGGGACCCACGTCTCGTCTTCAAGTCGTTGTCGACGCTCCGACACCGGAGTCGCTGCTGATCGATCAGGGCGCTGTCATCCGCTCTACTACTGTCGACACCAGTGGGGCGGAGTTAGTCGTCGAACTCCCGGCACGAGATGCCGTGCGGGCGACCGTCGAACGCGTGGAAGCGGCGTTTGTGGACGTCTCAGTACGCTCGGTGACCGAAGCCACGCACTCCGGTACGGGATCCACAGAAGTGTGCACTATTGACAGAAGCAAACTCACCGACAAGCAGGCTGCCGCACTCGAAGCGGCCTTCCATCACGGCTACTTCGAGAAACCACGAGGGAGTTCGGCCACAGAAATCGCCGAGTCGCTCAATGTTGCCCACTCGACGTTTCTCCAGCATCTCCGCACCGCCCAGCAGAAGCTCTTCACTGACTTCTATCGGTAGGTGAGCGGTCGCTGAACCACTCTCCAATCGGCCGTCATGTTAATTTCATGTAAGTGGTGTAATCGAAATATTTTCTATCGGACTTCTCGATAGGTTCGTATGGAATGGCAAGCGCATCCCGGCGTGGTGCCGTTGTTGTTCGGGTCGGCACTCCTCTGGGTAAATACGGGGTATTTACTCTGGCGTCGACAGGCTGGTCGACGCGCGCCGGGACAGTTGCTTGCCGTCGGGCTTGTTGGCTCAATTGCGCTCTCGCTCGGACTATTTGTGGTACGAAAAGCCGCCACAACGCTGGAAACAAAACAGTTGGTGAACGCACTTATCTACCTCGGTGACGCACCTGTAGTGGCGTTCATATTGGCCTACGTGCTGGTGTATGTCGGATACGATCTCTCGCGTCGAGAGTACGCCGCGTTGTTCGTTCTCCCAGTGATTACTCTCGTTGGCGTGGGTACGAACTCCCTCCATGGGCTCCACTACCAACAGAGCCTCGGTGAAGTGGGCGGCTACATCGCGCTCTCGAACGAGTACGGCCCGCTGTTTTGGCTGTATGTCGTCTACGGCTACGCGTTTTTGCTTGCGGCAATCGTCCTCCTCGTCAGCGTTGCCAGCGACGCCCAAGGAGACTATCGTCAACAACTGCTCGCCCTGATTGTGGGAGTGATATTGCCAGCAATGGGTGCCTTGGCACACGTCTTCGGACTCGGACCGGAACCGACGCCAAACTACATGGGCTATGCGTATATCGGAACGGCGATCACGTTTAGTTACACTGTCTACCGCCACGATCTGTTCGAGGCGGTGCCGGTCGCCAATCGAACCACGCTCGAACAGTTCGACGACGGGATCGTCACGCTCGACAGCGGTGGGTTCGTCGTCAGCGTCAACGAGGCCGCCCGTCGTTTCCTTGACGGGAATGCGAATGACCTGCTTGGCACCCCCGCCGTTGACGCCCTCGGTCCGTTCGGTGCGCCGTTTGCGCTCGACGAGTCGACCGGACAGTCCTCGACAGTCGAAACCGACAGGGGGATCTTCGACGTGCGTATTAGTACACTCGTTCGTGGTGAGACCGCCATTGGAAGCCAGCTATTGATCCGTGATGTCACTGCCCGTCATCGCCGCGAACAGCGGCTCACGACGCTCAACACCCGGCTGGAACTCGCACTCGACGAGACCGATACCGGCGTCTGGGAAATCGATCTTGATACTGATGAGTTGCTCTTCGACGAGGCATCCGAGCGACTCTACGGCTATGGCCCTGGGGAGTTTCCGAACACTGTCGAGGCGTTTGCCGACCGACTCTCCGATACGGAGTTCAACGATGTCCAACGCGAATTCGAGCAGACAGTCGACGGCGATGGCCACTACAGTGCCGATTTCAGGGTCGACCTCCCCGATGGCAGTCATCGATGGATTCAGACTCGCGGCGTCGTCCAGTATAACGAGGACGGAACGCCGGACAGGATGGTCGGTATTCAGACGAATATCACCGACCGCAAGGGAGTCCAACAGCGACTCGAAGAACAAAACAACCGCCTCGAACTACTGAATAAACTCGTTCGTCACGATATCCGTAACGAAGCGTTCCTGATTACGACCGTGACCAGACAGTTGGGTTCCGATTGGGGTCCCTCGGCAGCCAAGGAAGGGCTAACTGGCGAAGGGACCACACTGACCGAAGCCACGGCCGACCGAAATGAGCGCGTTGCACAGATCGCCGCCAGCAGCGATCGGATCATCGACCTCACCGAGCAGGCCCGTGAGCTGATGTCTGTCATTTCCTCATTGGGTGATTCGCTGGTGCCCATGGGATTGTGTGAGACGCTCGACCGCGAGATCGGGAGGGTCTCGATGATCGACTTGGGGGCGACGATCCGAACCGATGGTGTGCCCGATGTCGACGTCGCTGCCAACGACCTGCTCGGCGCGCTGTTTCGCAATCTCCTGACCAACGCCATCACCCACAACGACTCCGAGGCCCCGGAGGTAGTTGTCTCGGGGACGGTCGACGATGAGATGGCGTTTGTAACGGTCGCCGACAACGGCCCCGGCATTCCCGTAGCTGACCGCGATGCAGTGTTCATCGAGGGGAAAACGCTCACTGGCAGCGATGGTACTGGCTTTGGGCTGTATCTCGTCAAAACGCTCGTCGAGCAGTACGGCGGACGCGTTGAGATCGGCGAGGCCGACGAGCTCGGCGGGGCGGCGTTCACCGTTCGGCTCCCACTCGCTGAACCGACCGCTACGGACGATGGGACCGCTACCGACATATGACGGTGGTAGAGCTATGCCGCCGTGAGCTGTAGTACTGCCATGTGTGATCGGATTCGGGTCCTCTACGTCGACGACAGCCGTCGTGCGACGCAGATCCATGCGGAGATGCTCTCCAGCCACGGTTTCGAGGTAGTAACGGCGGCAACGCCGAGCGACGGCCTTGATCAGCTTGGACAAAACAGCGTCGACTGCGTGCTGAGCGATCTGTCGATGCCCGAGGTCGACGGCTTAGAGTTATTCGAAGCGATTCGAGACGATCACCCCCAACTACCGTTCATCCTGTTTACCGGCGAAGAGTCCGAAGACACCGTCTCGACGGCCTTCGAGCGTGGGGTGACTGACTTCGTCCCGAAATCGTTCTGTACAATTTCGTATGAACTGTTGACACACCGTATCGAGCAAGCCATCCGGTAGCTGCCGTTGGCCACCTGTTGTCGTACGGTCGACAGCAAAGAGGTGACCGTTGCTGGCGGAGAAACCGACACAGTCGAATTCAGCTTTACTCCCGATGTAGCTGGTGAGTACGACCTCAGTGTCGGTGAGGAGACCCTGACGACGACGGCCGTAGATGACTCTGGGCCATCTTGGATAGTGGCAGTCGGCCTGATTGCTGTGCTACTACTCATCGTCGCACTCTGGCGGCGTCATGACGAAGACGCAGAAAAGGATGCATAAGAGAGCGATGTCCAGGGACGACCCGCAATATTCGCGTTGGGTATAGTCGGTCGTTCATCGGCATCGAAAATCACGACCTGAATCGGTCGACAGCGGCCATCGATCTCTACTTGCTAACACACCGTCAGCCGGTGTGTGGCTTCGGGTGGCCGTACCGACGACCAGTTCAACCGGAGAGCCGTCATATGTAGGTATTAGTCGACCGAGTGATGGTCAGGCTGTTCGAAATATCGTATTGCCAACTGGTTTTGACCGAAGGCCAGCCGTCGACGGCCTTCACATGACGTGAGAGAAGCCATGGTACTGACTTACCCAGAAGAAGCATGAACGGGATAGCCAATACCCTGTATCGGGCTACTGGAGCGGGCGGAACAACTCCGCGAAAGGTGACGAGGGTACGGCGGTCTGGGCGGTACGGGCCATCTACAATGACTACTATACCTCGATTGGTGTGTCACGCAGGACCGATACAGCGATCGAGGGCTGGGGGGAGTCGATGATGGGGAACCAGCGGGCGAATCGACAGCTCCGGGGGCTGATGCTGCCATTGCTAGTGATCCTGTCAGTGGTTTTGGTGATGCCGCTCGCCAGCGGCGTAGCAACTGCAGATGGTGATGGAGATTCCGTCCCGTCGGTCGAGACAAATTCCGGCAGCGTCGAGTACGATGCCGACTCGGGCAACGCGACAGTCGTCGACCCCGAGTTGAACCTCTCTGATCCAGATGGGCAGACAGAGATCGATGGCGCACAGGCGGCGATCACCGATCGCTTTGAATCGGGTGACGAACTGAAGTACAACGAGACGGTGGCGGAGGATGTCGGAGTTTCCGGCAACTACGATTCGGAGACTGGCGTGCTCTCGCTGACTGGCGATGCGGAGGTACGCGAGTACGAAGCCGTGTTGCAGACAGTTGCGTTCGATAACACAAAACTCGATCCCGACAACGAGGATAGATCCATCGAGTTCCGACTCGGGACCAACTACTCGGCGTCGACCGGTCACTACTACGAGTACGTCGAGGACAGCCAGATCTCGTTTAATGACGCACGGGGGGCGGCCAACGACAGCACCTACCTCGGCCAACGGGGGTATCTGGCGACCGTTCGGTCGAGTGCCGAAGACAGGCACGTCTACGACCTCTGGGACGGGGACAAGGAAGTCTGGTTCGGTGCAAGCGATGCGGTGACCGAAGGTGAGTGGCACTGGGTGACTGGGCCCGAAGGTAAAACCGACCCGGACGAGTTGAAAGGTGTCAAGTTCTGGTCGGGTGGCGCAGACGGTGATTCGGTCGACGGCGAGTTCGCGAACTGGGCCGTAGATGACGGACAGCCCAACAATTATGAAGGACAGGATTACGCTGGCTTCTATTCTACCGAATCGAAGTGGCAGGACTTCGACGAAAGCGGTTTCGAAGACCCGGACATCGACGGCTACATCGTCGAGTACGGCGGCCTCGATACGGACCCCGAATTGAACCTTTCGGACACTCGAACCGTGACGATCAATAGTAGTTCGAGTCTGCCGGTCAGCGAGGAGTTCGATGCACCGACCGACGAAATCGAAGATTGGCGGACCGACGGCGATGCGGTAACCGGCGTGGATGTCGACGGCGAAAGTAGTCTCCGGTTAACCGAAGATGACGGTAACCAAGCGGGGACGGCCCTCTATGAGCGACCGTTTTCGAGCGGCCTCGGTATCACCGCCGAGTTCAGCTACTACGCTGACGACGGCGACGGTGCCGACGGCATCACGTTCTTCCTGCTCAACGGATCCCAGGTTGAACCGACGACATTCGAGACCGGGGACTACGGTGGATCGTTGGGCTACTCCGGTGATCCCGGTATCTCGGCAGGCTATCTTGGTGTCGGCCTTGACGAGTTTGGGAACTTTGCGAATTCCGGCGAAGCAGGTCACGGCGACGGCCCTGGCGAGAGACCTCAGACCGCCACACTCCGCGGAGCAGGTGACCGGGCCAAAAACGGTGACGATCCGTGGTATCCTCATCTGACGACGGAGGATCCTCCACAGAACATCGACGGCGGCTGGCGGGACGTGATCCTCACTGTCGATCCGACAGCTGGTGATAAGGATGATATTGGTGTCGAACTCCAGATGAGTTGGGACGATGGCGAGAGTTGGGAGACGGTCGTCGACGACACGTATGATAAAGACGACATCGGCTCGGCGATGCCCGAGGTGTTCTACATGGGCTTTTCGGGTTCGACCGGTGGCTCGACCAACACTCACGCGATCAGTGACGTGGATGTGCAGGTTCCAGCAAACCTCAGCACGACAGTCACAGACGAGCCAACCGAGAGCGTCGACCGGCTCGAATCCGTCGAATACGAGTACGAGATCACCAACAGGGGCCCGAACAACGCATCGGACATCGAACTCGACAACACGCTTCCGACGGGCTCGGAGGGACTCACCGGCGTCGAGTGGTCCTACGAGACGACCGGCGGCGAAACTGACTCCGGCCGCAGCAACGACCTCAACTCGGCGACGGTCGACCTCGACAAAGACGAGACGGTAACCGTCTCCGTCTCGGGGTCGGTCGGACGCGAAGCCGTTGGTGACCTCGACCATGAGGTCGGTGGGTCGAACACGGGATTGTATTCGGATCCGAACCCCGAGAGTTCGACCGATACAGTCTCAATCGACATCGTCGACCAGCCGACTGGCCTCCGGGCCGATTCGGACGACGCGGAGTTTATTGAGACACAAGGAGAGGTGACGGTCTCACCAAACCTGAACATCACCGACGGCGACGAGTCGATCAATGGTGCGACCGTTACCATCGTCGACGGTTACGATGGCACGACTGACGAACTCGATTACGACGTAACTGAGGCAGACGATCTGGGAATCACCGGCTCCATCGACGGCTCGCAGATAACCTTCACTGACGAGAACGGAGAAGATCCAGGTCCGGAGGAGTACGAGGCGGTTCTCCGGACGGTGACCTACAACAACACCGAGGATGATCCGCTCGAAAGCGAGCGATCGGTCGCCTTCAGTCTCACCGAAGACGCGGACGAAGTGCTGTTCAATCCCGAGACTGGTCGCTACTATGAACACGTCGACGATGAATCGATCACATGGGAAGATGCCCGAGACGACGCGAACGATCAGTCTCACTTCGGCATGGAGGGCTATCTTCCAACGATCACCTCCGAGGCCGAAAACGAGTTCCTCCGCGACGAGTTCGACAGCGGCGGCTGGATCGGAGCCAGCGACGAGGCCAACGAAAGCATCTGGCGATGGGTCACTGGACCCGAAGGCCTCGACGAGGGCGGCGACGGCCAGCACTTCTTCACCCAGACGGCGGGCCATGTCGCTGGGTTCGGCCCTTATGCGGGCGGCAAGAAGGGTACCGTCGGCGGAGGCGATCCGGTTGACGACGCCTACACCAACTGGAACCCACGGCACGAGCCGAATAACAAGTTCCCGCAGTTCGGCGGTCAAAACTACGGCTACCTCTGTGCAGGACCGGGTTCCTGCCCCGACGGGACGTGGGAAGACGCATCGGCGAATTCCCCGCCATTCGATGCTGACGGCTACTTTGTGGAGTACGGCGGTCTCCCCGCAGACCCGACCGCTACCCCGGCAGATGATCATACGGTGACTATCACACCGAACACCCCGCCGACGGCCGACGCTGGAAACAATATCACGAGCGAGACCGACGCCGAAATCGAGTTCGACGCCTCCAATTCGACCGACGTGGTCGGCATTGACGACTACAAGTGGAACTTCGACGACGAAACTGTCTATGACTTCGATCCCGACAACGAGACGATCACCTACAGCTACGAGGACGACGGCGAGTACACGGTCACACTGACTGTTCGCGATTCGACGAAACAGACGGCCACAGACGAACTCGGCGTCACCGTCGAGGGGCCAGCCGTTCTGATCGCCAATGCAGGCGAGAACGAGACGGTCGACGAGGGCGACACCGTGAACTTCGACGCGAGCGACTCGGAGTCCAGCGAAGGGATCGACAGCTACGAGTGGGACTTCGGCGACGATGAAGACGACACTGGAAAAACGACAAGCCACAGCTACGATGAACCCGGCACGTACGAGGCAACGCTAACGCTCACTGACACCGAGGACAACGAGGCGTCGGCGACAAAATCGGTCACGGTGGAGGACACCACTCCACCGACAGCCGACGCAGGCAGTGATGAGACCATCGGTCAAGGCGACGAGCTCACCCTCGACGGCTCGGACTCCACTGAGGAATACTCGGACATTGAGTCCTACGAGTGGGACACCGATGGCAACGGTGCTATCAACGAAACCGGCGAGGAATCGTCAGTTACCTACGACGAGGCGGGCAACTACACCGTCACCCTCTACGCGACCGACGAGGCGGGCAACACCGGTACCGACACGATGAACGTCACTGTCACCGATACGACCGACCCCGTCGCCGATGCGGGCGAGGACATCTCGGCGACCGCCGGCGAGCGAATCACCTTCGATGGGACGAACTCGACGGACAACGTCGGCCTCGACAACTTCGAGTGGGAGTTCGACGACGGCAACAGGACCACGGGTGCGGAGGCCACCCACAACTACAGCTCGACGGGCGAGTACACGGTGAATCTCACCGCCACCGACTTCGAGGGCAACAAACACACCGACTCACTGACCGTCGACGTGACCGACCCGCCGGAGATCAACGCCTCCAGCGGCGAGACCGACTTCGTCCAGTACGACAATGAGGTCGTGGTCGACGACTCCATCGAGATCGACGACGACGGCTTCTTTGAGGGTGCCGAGGTCAGCATCGACGACGGCTTCGACCCCGAAGCTGACGAGCTTACTGTGACCGACGTCCCGAAGGGAAGTGGAATCGACGACGACTACAACGCCGACACCGGCGTTCTCTCGCTGTCAGGCAACGCCAGTGCGGTGGACTACCAGTCGGCACTCCGGAACGTGACGTACAACAACACAGCGAGTGATCCCGACGAGGCCGACCGCAAGATCACCTTCACACTCGGAAACGACAGCCTCTACAATCCGGAAACGGGCCACTACTACGAGTTCGTCGACGACTCGGGCATCGAGTGGTTCGACGCACGCGAGGCGGCCGCCGATCGTGACCACTTCGGTCTCCGTGGGTACCTCGCCACGGTGCGTTCGGACGAAGAGAACGAATTCATCGCCGACAAACTCAACGGCAAGGGATGGATGGGGGCCTCCGACCGGGCGAACGAAAGCGAGTGGCACTGGGTCACCGGACCCGAGGGCGAAAATGAAAGCGGTGAGTACCGCGGGACCGAATTCTTCACCCAGAAAAGCAGCATCAACGGCGAACCGGAGTCGACCTACGATGGGGAGACCAACGGCGGCGGCGACCCAGTCGACGGCGAGTACACCAACTGGGCCGGTGCCGAGCCGAACCACTGGTACGGCGGTGAGGACTTCGGCCACTACTACGCAAACGGACAGTGGAACGACTTCGAGTACAACAACGGACAAATCGACGGCTACGTCGTCGAGTACGGAGGCTTCGACGATGATCCCGACGTCCAGCTGAGCGATAATAAGTCGGTTACTGTCAGTGCCGACGAGCCACCGGTCGCCGAGGCATTCGGTTCGAACGAAACGACGATCAACGAGGGCCTTAACTTCTCGGCCGCCAACTCCACTGACGATCAGGGAATCTACGGCTACGGTTGGGACTTCGGCGATGGAGAAGACAGCTACCCGGTCGACCCAGACAACGAGTCGGTCAGCTACTCCTACGACGATGATGGCAACTACACAACGACGCTGACCGTCGAGGACACGGCCAATCAGACTGAGACCGCGACGCTCAACGTGACGGTCAAAGACGACACGTTCGTCATCGCCAACCCCGGTGCGAACGAAACGGTCGATCAGTTCGAGGAAGTGACGCTCAATGCAAGCGATTCACGAGCCAGCGAGGGGATCGACAGCTACGAGTGGGACTTCACGGGGGACGGAACTACCGATGAGCAAGGCAAGAATGTGACCTATGATGGGTACGACACCCACGGCACCAAACCGGTTACACTCAACGTGACCGATAGACGGGGCAACAGCTCTCTCACAACGACCTACATCAACGTCAGAGACATTAGTCCGCCGGATGCGGCTGCGGGTGCGAACGAGACGATCGAGGATGGCACCATCAGTGTCGACGAGGGTGATGTCGTCGAGTTCACCGGTATGGACTCCGAACCGAACGGGACCGCGATCACCGATTACGACTGGACCTTCCCACAGTTCCCCGGTGATCAGTCGACCGAACAGTCGGGCGAAAACGTCACCTACGAATTCGCGCCGGACGATCAGCCCGGCCCGGGGGTCTATCCGGTGAACCTCACTGTGACCGACGAGGCGGGCAACACCAACGAAACCAGTCTCTCGGTCAATGTTACCGACACCACGCCGCCGACTGCCGATGCAGGCTCTGATTTCGTTGTCGAGCGTGGCGAGGAGTTCAGCTTCGATGCGAGCGGGTCGAACGACAACGCCGCTATCGATAGCTACGAGTGGACACTCCCCAGCGGCGAGACACTGACCGGTGTTTCACCCAACCAGACATTCGATCGCATTGGGAAGTACAACGTCTCACTTTCGGTCAACGACACCAGCGACTACGATGACAGCGACGACGTGTTGGTACTCGTCGAAGATACCACCGAGCCAACCATCCAAGATTTCTCGCTTTCGAACCCGACCGGACAAGCGGTCGAAACGTCGATAGTGAGCGACGAACCGCTGGCGGATCTAGAAGTTGATCTCTCCGGTCCAGAATCGGCGACGCTCACTACCGAGGAGTTCGACGTGAGCGAGGAGGCTGGGGTCTACACCTATACGTCCACTTACGAGGGCTCAAGCAATGGCGATTACGAGGCGACACTGACGGCTGCGACTGACGACGCGGACAACGATGGTTCGGACGAGCAGACACGGAACATCACCATCTCGGCCCCACCAGAGATCGACGAGGGTGACGTGACACTCACCAACCCTGACAACCGAAAGCTCGACATCTCGGTTGAGGCCGACCAGCCGCTATCGGCACTCGATATGACACTCACCCGCGACGGGACGACCGATTCGACGTTCAATAGATCCGACTTCGATGAGACCCGTGACGGTGGTGTATACACCTATGAAACAAACTATACTGCCACCGAGGACGGGGATTTCGAGATCGTCCTCGACCGAGCCGAGAATGAAAACGGTGAGGATGGGGCCGACGGCCAGTCGGCCAGCGCCACCCTCAACGAAGACCTCGATGCCGATATTACGGCCAGTAGTGGGGAAGTGACTCTCGGCAGTGAGGTCTCATTCGACGCCAACCGGTCGAACTTCCCTAGCGGTTCAACGCCGGAGTACGAGTGGCGCGTCGGGACAAATGTCGAATCGAACAGCGAGAGCTTCACCCACACCTTCGACTCGCCCGGCGAGTACCCCGTCGAACTCACCACCACCGCCGATGGGGCGGAGTCGACTGACACGGTGAATATCACCGTCGAGGACCGCACTCCACCGGAGGTCTCGTTGGTAGCTAACGACACCTCGCCGGCGGTCGGCGACACCGTCTCCTTCGACGCGACGGAGACGACCGACAACGATGCGGTTGACGACTACGACTGGTCGATCACCGGCAACGTGACTGTCGTCGACTCCAGTGACGGCATCCAAAACGTCACCTACGACTCGCCCGGTACGTTCCGCGAATCGGTCACCGTCAGCGACCCGTCGGGCAACGAAGCGACCAACAGGACCACGATTACCGCCCGTGGACCGAACGCCACCAGTGACACGAGTTCGGTCGACTACGGAACGATGACGATCAACTCGACGAACACGAGCGCCGTCCGGATTACTAACGACGGGACGACACCGCTGAACATTACGGATGCTACCGTCGATGACGACGCGTTCGAACTCGTCGGTGACGCAGCGGATTCCCTGCCCGTGATCCAGCCCGGTTCGACTCGCTCAGTGGGCGTCGGCTTCTCGCCGACAACCGCGACGACCAATGAGTCGACGCTGACGCTTTCGCACAACGCCAGCCACCAGAGCGATCTCACGGTCGACCTCAACGGAACTGGCGTCGAAAGCGACCTCAGTGCCGTCGAATCCTCGTACGACTTCGGAGATGTCTCAACTGGGGACAGTTCCACCCAAACTGTGAACGTCTGGAACAACGGGAGTGCAGACGCCGAGATCGACGAGCTCTCGATCACCGGCGAATCGGCCGATGCCTTCGAGATCACCGACGACGGTGACCTCCCGGGATCGCTCGACAGCGACTCGAACACCGACATCGGGATCGACTTTGAGCCGACCGAAAACGGTGAACAGACCGCCACGCTTCGGTTGGAGGCCTCCGACGGAACCGTGACGCTCGTCACGCTGTCCGGGAATGGCGACGGACCGGAGATCGGGCTTCCCGACGGTGATGTCGACTTCGGTGAAGTCGGGACCGGCGAGAACGTCACCGAGAAAGTGCGGATCGCCAACTACGGCACCCAGCCGCTCGGTATCGACTCGGCGGCTGTCACGGGAGCTAGCGACTCGGAGTTCAACGTGACCAGCACGCCGACGACGGTCGCACCCGGAGACACCGAGGCGGTCACCGTTGCGTTTTCGCCTAAAGACGACGGGAACTACTCCGCTGGGCTCACCGTCGAGAGCAACGACTCGGTTGCTGGGACCACGAGCCTCGACCTTGATGGGTCGGCAGTCGCACCCACAGTCGACGCCGATCCACGGAACCTCGACTTCGGAAACGTGACGGTTGGTGAGACTGTAAGTTCTAACATTACAGTCACGAACCTGCACAACTCGCTGTCGAACCTTAGTGTCGATTCGACCCAAATGGTCGGCAACGACGCCGACGACTTCGAAATCGCGACAGCAAGCGACGCGCCGTTCTCGCTCAAACCAGGCGAGGAGCGGGACATCCAAGTAAACTTCACGCCATCGGAAACAGGGACCAAAGACGCCCAACTCCAGATCATGAGTGACGCGGGCAACGAGCCGCAGATCGACGTCTGGCTCTCGAACACCAAGACCTACGTCGTCGTCCAGGAGGTCGACGCCGATGTCGACACGGACAGCGCGGAGGTCAATCTCGACGCCAAGAACGTCGAAGACAACTCGACGTTCGATATCAACGTCTCCAAACCCGGAACGCGGTCGACTGCGATGGGAATGGACACCGTCTCGATGGACACGGACTACGAGGGTGATTTCGATATGGACTTCACTCACCAGTCGACGCCGGTGAACCACACCCGCGATGTCGAGGACAGAAACACGACGCAGTACGTCCAACAGGCCTACAGTATCGACAGCGAGGAGTTCAGCGAGACGTCGTTCAACTACAGAGTACGGAAAGACAGCCTCCCATCGGGGGCCGATAGCGACTCCGTAACGTTCGATCGATACAATACCACGCAGGATAGGTGGGTCGAGCACGACAGCACACTCATCTCCGAGTCCAGTGATCACTACGTGTTCAGTGTCGATACCCCGGGCTTTTCCGAGTTCGCCGTGACAGTGCCGGAATCCGGTAGTGGCTCCGATTCGGGGTCGCCAACTCCGTCGACACAGCCGGGTCCTAACTCGGATAACACGGATGAAGAGCCCACAGAAGACGAAGAAACGACCGAGACGGATGAGACAACCGACGCGGATGAGACAACCGACACAGGTGAGACGTCGGACTCCGGCGGCTCCGATAGGAGTGGGTCTGCAGACGGTAGTTCCGGATCGGCAGACGGGTCGGCAGCCAACGAGGCGACACAGCTGTTCGGCATCACACTGACGACACCCGTGCTCATAGGTATTGGCGGGTTCTCGGCACTCGCGACGCTGGCCGGGGCACTGTTCCTCATCGGTCGACAGCGCTCACGGTTCCGAATTGCCGTTGGCTCCGATGACGACGCCTGGAGCCGTGAGGCGGCGATTGCACTGATGAACGAGCGGGACGACCGCAACCTAACCGACGACATCGCTGTCGTCGCTGTCGCCGACAGCGAGTCGACGGAGTTCAGCGACGCCGACCGCGATGGGGTCGACACGATCACTACGGCTGACCTGCCTGACTACGATCTCGTTGTCTGGGCTGGCGAGCTAGCAGTTGATTTCGGTGATGAAATCGAGGTACTCCGTTGGCCTACACCAAGGAGTGCGGAGTCGACCGCCGAAAGTGATTCGGACGATAGCGAGCTTCGTCAGCGTGCTACCGTACTGTTCGACCGATTCGAAGAATCTGAATCAGAATCTGAATCAGAATAACTGATGACAGACGATACCGACTCGACGCGAAACCAGGCCGAAGAGCGGCTCTCGGGAGCTACACTGAGAACCGTCTTTCACTCGGTGAACGATGCAATCTTCATTCACGACGCCGAGACGGGTGCCATCGTCGACGTCAACGAGACGATGTGCGAGATGTACGGCTACAGCCGCGAGCAAGCCCGTGAGCTCAGCGTCGAGGAGCTGAGTTCCGGTACGCCCCCCTACACCCCGCAACAGGCCTTCGAGAAGGTACAAAAGGCCGCCCAAGGGGAGCCCCACATCTCCGAGTGGCACGCCAAGAATAGTGACGGAGAGCTGTTTTGGGTCGAGGTGAGTATGCGGCGAGCCTACGTGGGCGAGAAGCTGTGTATTCTCGTGATCGCCAGGGAGATCAACGAACGCAAGCAGCGCGAACACGAGGTTGAAGCCTTGAGTACGCGACTCGAATTGGCCCTCGAAGAGACCGGCACCGGCATCTGGGAGTGGCATCTCCGAGGTCACCGACACCAAACCGATCAGGCTTGAAACAGTCGTCTGATCGAGTTGGAAGAATACCGATCAGAAAAACGCCACACTCGTCATCGACACGAACGTCGAGATCCAAGCTGATCAAATTCGGTTAAGCCAGGTGTTTGAAAACCTCTTTGGGAACGCAATCGAACACGGAGGTGAATCAGTCACCATTTCTGTCGGCGTTCTTGATTCTGAAACTGGCTTTTATATCGAAAACGACGGCGAACCGATTCCAGACAATAAACAAAAAGCGGTATTCGAGACAGGGTACACCACAAACTCCCAAGGAACCGGTTTTGGTTTAGCTATCATCAAGCGGATCGTTGAGGCCCACGGCTGGCAGATTCGCGCAACCAACGCTGAAAAGGGCGGTGCACGGTTCGAAATCACGAGCGTCGACCTCGTTGCTCCACAGACAGAAACGCGCAAACTCTGAGTTCACTCTGGGAAAGTCAGTCTTACTGACTTCGATTCTACCGCTTGGCCATCGAGATGGTGAACCGACTCCTCGGAGTCAGTTGTCTCGACCGAAATGTGCGAACTGAAGGCCCCAGCCATCGTCTCTACGATCCCATCAATTTCTCCACCAACATCGACACAAAGGATAGTATACTGTGTCACACTGCCTTTCTCTGGTAGAGTATTAATAGTCACTCAGTAATTCTCAGGTCTGAGACTCGACCTCGCTGAATTCGTCGAGTTCAGCAGACTCACTTTTGTCGAGGCGGAATCGATCGATCCGGTCGTAGAGATCTTCACTGGTCGCACTAAGTTCGACCGCTCGTGATGCAACTTTATCTGTTGCAGTCGACTGTTGGCTGAGTCCAGCAGAAATCTCTTGCAGTGAGGCCGATAACTCTTCGCTTAGAGCAGCTGCCGTCTCAATTGTTGTACTCATATCGTCCATACTGTGTGCCTGATTTTCGACGGCCGTGCTGACTTCACCGGTGGCCGCACTAGTCTGTTCGATTGTGTGTTCAATCTCCGAGAGTTGGTCGATGACGTTTTCAACCGCATCGGCACCAGTCGAAACCTGCTCTGCCGTTTTGTCGATCTGTGACGAGACAGTCGATGTCTGGTCCTGTGCTGCCGTGATGATCGTCTCAATATCTGCTGCAGATTCTTGGGCTTCACCGGCGAGTTTCTTTACCTCGTCGGCCACCACCGCGAAGCCAGCCCCGTCTTCTCCGGCGCGAGCTGCCTCAATTGTTGCATTCAACGCCAACAGGTTTGTCTGGTCTGCTATCGTGAAGATCACATCGAGAATTGAGCCCACCTCCTGCATCTTTGTCTCCAGTGTGTCGACTTCAGTGGCGATAGTATCGGTTGCAGCTGTCGCCGTTCGAATCCGGTCGACCGCCGATGATCCATCCTCTACTGCATCGATGGCTAGCTTACTGGCCTGGGAGGTTTCGGCATCCATCTCTTGGGCTGATGCAGTGATTTCCTCGATTGTCGCTGTCAGCGAGGAGACAGCCATATCGGCTTCGTCCGTTTGTTCTGCGAGATCTTGTGTCCCGTCGGCGATTTCCTCGGTCGAATGATTGATTTCTTCGACCGAAGCGGTGACCTCCTCGCTGTTGGCACTCAGTTCTTGGCTTGTATCGTCGAGATCGTCTGCAAGGAGTGTCAACCGCGACAGCACGGTTTGGAAATTATCGATTGCCGTCGACAGGGCATCATTGAATTCGGTGTACTCGTCGTAAACGACCTGCATCTCCTCGAAGTCGGCATCCGGTTCTGGGATCGTCGGGTCGACAGTGAGATCACCGTTTGCAAACGCCACCATGTTTTGATGGAGATGCTCCATCACTGTGTCTTGGTACGTGGTAAGAGCCTCAGTTTTTTCGCGTTCATCGGCAATTTCGGTGATGTCGCGGGCGATTTCCATTCCACCGACAACAGCTCCGGACGCTTCTTCAAACGCGATAACCGTTCGACTCAGTCGTCGATGCTCGCCGTCGACGGTCACTGACTCCTCGAACTCGGAGAGTCGCTCACCAGTAGCAATTACCTGTGGAACTCGATCAGAGCCAGTGTGCACAGAAGCGACCGGTCGACCAACCGCTTCTATTCTTTCCGTGTTGAACAGTTCACACGCAGCCGTATTAAGACGGAGAATCATTCCGTCGGCGTCGAACATAATCGTCGGTGAATCAAGCCCACCCAACATATTCGATAACAACAGCTCCGTATCAAGTGTGGCTGTCTCGGCTATGGACTCAGGTTGTGGAGAATGAGAATCCGATACAACCGTAGCGTCATCAGGTGGCACCGGAACCGTCTCGTCGGGAGTCGACTGGTCAGATGTCGATTCTGTTCCAGTTTGTGGTTCTGAAAGTACCGATGTATCCTCTGGGGGCTTACCCTTCGTCTCGGGATGAGAGGTTTGTATGGTCTCAATATCGGTATCCGAGAGATCAGACCAGTCGACCGACTCCTCCGACTCATCAGTATCTGGAGTCTCGTCGCTGTCGATTTGCACGTCTGAATCGCCCACGATCAGTCTATTGAGTAACCAGTTCATTATGAATGTAATGAACAGGTATTATATAAATATAGTGGGCAAATTATCGAATTTAGTACGTAGACAAGGTTCCTTCTCAAGCAAAAACCGAAGCTTCGGGTTACGTCTGTTCGATATCGTCGACATCTGCTGACTCGTCTTTGTCAAGCCGGAACTGGTCGATCCGCTCGTAGAGTTCATCACTAGTCGCACTCAGACTCGTTGGACGTGCTGCGACTTGATCAGTTGCGGTCGACTGCTGTTTGAGCCCCGCAGAGATCTGCTGGACCGATGCCGAAAGGTGCTAACTGCTAATTCAACTTTGGAGTATATGAATTGACTCCTAAGTTCACCTGAATCATGGCTGATCCAGCGAAACAACACAGAGCCTGTTGACATTACTACTACTTGGCGTACAAACATATCGAATGTATCTAGTAAACAGAATTGGCTTATTCACATCGAGCATTGCATAATATTATAGCTTATAATAAAAAGAAACGATATGATTAATAATCCGATGGGTGGGCCTCCGTAGATACTTCCCTATTCGACTGTATAGATCAATTATGCTTACAAAGACGATGCCGGAGTTGTTCTTTATTCACTCTGATCTAGACATCGTCTACGCGAACCCCACGGTCTGTGCACTTTTAGGGGTAGAATTCCCAGAGGAACTCACTGGCACTCCACTTGTGGATCTCGTCACGTCGGACTACCGCTCACCACTCCGGGAGCGTGTGGCCCGCATCGACAGTGGCGACGAACGCGCCTCTGGATTGAATGTTGAGTTGCAAACGGTCACTGATCAGCCACAACGCGCCATCCTCGTGAGTTCGGTGGTCGAATGGGACGACATCGAACAGATACAAACGTCGGTGTTCCCGATTACTGGGACAACTTCTGATAGTGACCGGTTGCTCTACAATCAAGCGACGGATCAAGCTCCCATCGGCATCACGGTTTCGGACCCGTCCCAACCCGATAATCCACTCATACACGTTAATGGTGGATTTTCCGAGCAAACCGGTTACGACCGCAAGGAAATTCTCGGACGAAACTGTCGGTTTCTTCAAGGAGAAGCCACACGTGAGGAACCAGTTGCACGGATGCGGGAAGCAATTGCTGCTGAAGAGCCTGTTACAGTTGAGTTACGAAACTATCGAAAAGACGGGTCGATGTTCTGGAACCGTGTCACAATTATTCCAATCTGGAATGACTCGGGAACAGCCACGAACTACCTCGGCTATCAACAGGACATCACCAATGAGAAGCGATACGAACAGGATCTCTCGTTGTTCAAAGTACAGGCTGAGCAGTCCGAGAAAGCAGTCGTGATCACCGATTCGGATGGAACGATTCAGTATGTCAATCCTACCTTTGAGCGAGTAAACGGATATACCCCTACTGAGGCTATCGGTCGGACCCCTCGGATTCTTAAATCAAGTCAGCAGGACAAAGAGTTCTATGCAGAGTTGTGGGAGACGATTACCGCTGGTGATGTCTGGGAATCAGAGCTTGTCAACAAGACAAAATTCGGTGAGCTATACGAAGCAAAACAGACCATTACCCCAGTTACGAATGAAAAAGGCGACATAACTCATTTCGTTGGAATGACCAAGGACATCACCGAGGACGTGCTCACAAGACAGACGCTTGGTGTCCTGAATCGTGTTATGCGACATAACTTGCGGAATGCGCTCAACGTAATCGACGGTCACGCAGAGTTATTGGAAGACGGAGAGTTGGACCCCAAGGCTCGTCGAGCGTCAGTTGCAGCAATTCGAGAGCAAGCTGCATCAATGCAAAATATCGGCGAGAAGACAGCAGAGATTCGCTCAATTTGGGATCGAGCCGAAACTCACGAGAGGTGGGAGCTGCTTGATATACTGTCGCTTGTCGAAACGTATCAAAGACAGTATCCAGATGTGAATATTACCTATACAGGCGGAGAGGTTAGAGACATTCACGTTCGGAACACAGAATTGTTCACGAATGCCATCGATGAGGCCGTCACGAACGCAATCAAACACACCGAGCAGCCCATACCTGAAGTGGCGATCACGGTTCAGCATGACTTAGGTGCAGACCAGTTTCGGGTAACTATCGCTGACAATGGGCCCGGGGTTCCGGAACTTGAACGACATGCAATCAACTCAGGTGAGGAGACACCGCTCGGTCACAGTCTAGGGATTGGGTTATCGGTAATGAAGTGGATTACAACGACGCTCGGTGGCGAGTTGATAATCACGGATAACGACCCCCGAGGAAGTATAATAACGTTGCAATTGCCGGTTGGAAGCTCGAATGACGAGTTCAAACCTGAAAATTGACAGAACAATTATCATACTGATTCAGCATTTTCGAGGTGGAGCCTCCGACCTCAAGGAGCGAACGGAGTGAGCGAGTAGGTCGGGGACGAAACCGATATGGTACGACACAACCGCCACACTGCGACCGACCGACTCCCAATTTTATAAGTACCGTCGGGTACTCCCTGAAACTATGGACGTGCGTCGAACCGCCGTCGTGAAACTCGTTATTTCCGACGAGCAACGCGACGCACTCCACCGAACCGCCGAGCAATACCTGTACTGCGCGAACCGAACCGCCGACTACTGTTGGTCCGACACCTCCTACACCGAGTGTAAGACCAACAAGCGAGAGGTTCGTGACGCGCTCTACTCCGAACTTCGAGAGGAGACAGACCTACAGGCCCAACTTGTCCAAGCCGCTATCAAACGCGCTGTCGAAGCCGTCAAAGCGTGTGTCGAACGGTGGAAAAAGGGACAGCGCGTCTCTCAACCGACGTTCACCGCCGAAACGATGGACTACGACACGCGGAGCGCGACCTTCTACTTGAACAAGGTGTCGCTGGCAACTGTTGAGGGCCGAGTCGAACCGTCGTTCGTTCTCCCGACAGACAGTCCGACGCCCTACGAGCGGTACGTACTCTCCGAGAACTACGAGTTCCGCGAGAGTACGCTTCGGTACGACGCGGCCACTGACGAGTTCTACCTCAACATTTCGACGCGGCGGACAGACGGTGACGATGAGGTTTCGGAAGATACCGGGCACTCCGACCAAACGGTCCTCGGCATCGACCTCGGCGTCAACAGCCTCGCTGTGTCCTCAACCGGCACGTTTTGGCAAGGGGACGACTACGACCACTGGTGTCGTGAGTTCGAGAAGCGACGTGGCGAGATGCAACGGCGCGGCACGCAGGCCGCACACAACGCCCTGCTTCGCCTCGGCAAGCGTGAAGAAGCCTGGCGCAAACAGTACATCCACACGGTCGCCAACGAATTCGTCTCGGAAGCTGTCAAACACGACTGCGACGTGATCGCGTTCGAGGACTTGAGCGACATTCGAGAGCGGCTTCCACACGCGAAGTGGCACCACGTCTGGGCGTTCCGACGCCTGTTTGAGTACGTCTCCTACAAAGCCCCTGAACAGAGTGTCTCCGTGGAGCAGGTCGAGCCGAACTACACATCCCAACGCTGTTCTCGGACGGACTGTGGGTTCACCCACGAGAATAACCGCCAGGGAGAACACTTTGAGTGCCAGAAGTGTGGGTATGAGGTGAACGCGGATTACAACGGCGCGAAGAACATCGGGCTACGGTACGCTCGAAAGCGGACACACAGCCTCCATTCCTCGCCCAAGTCGGGGAGCGGAGACGCACAAGTAGACGTGCGTGTGAATGGTGGGACGTTCACGAGAGCGGAGCTCTCGTGAGCCAACCAGAACGCAAGAGTGGTCTGCGCTATGTTTGAATCTACGGAGCGCGTATAGGCGCTAATGAAGGCTTCTCGTCGGACCAAGTTGGTGAAACATCTGTCGGAAAAAGAGCTTGATGACGCGATCAATGAAGCACAAA
>NZ_JAQFWV010000054.1:0-22355 GCF_056175805.1 Halohasta sp. A2
TATGATTTCTGGTTGTTCGACCGTATCGACCAGAATGGCGGCTGGTTCGTCTCCCGTGTCAAAGACAACGCGAACTTCGAGATCGTCGAAGAACTGCGGACATGGCGGGGTAACACCATTCCGCTAGAGGGCAAGTCGCTGCAGGCCGTCCTCGACGACCTGCAGCGACAGGAGATTGACGTACGTATCACCCTCTCATTCGACCGCAAACGAGGGTCGAGCGCTAGCGAGACCCGGACGTTTCGACTAGTTGGCCTCCGCAACGATGAGTCCGAAGAGTACCACCTCTATCTGACGAATCTTCAAAGAGACGACTACCGCGCGCCCGATATCGCACAGCTCTATCGGGCGCGCTGGGAGGTAGAATTGCTGTTCAAAGAGCTAAAATCGCGGTTCGGCTTGGATGAGATCAATACGACTGACGCTTACATCATTGAAGCACTGATCATCATGGCCGCGATTTCATTGATGATGAGCCGAGTTATCGTAGACGAGCTACGGGAACTCGAAGCACAACAGCGAGAGATGACTGCCGCCGCAGACGCCGACTCGTCGGCGTCGCGGCTTCCTCGTCGTCGATGTTCGCTAGCCGTTGAACGGCACGCTCATCTCATTCAGCTGTATCTGATGCTTGAGTTGGGCTACGAACTGCCGGATTTGGATGAGTTGTTGCTGTGGGCGTCGCAGAATCCAAATCCCCAGAGGGATCGGCTATGCAGACAGGTTGAATCAGGTGAGTTTGCTTTTGATCGCCACTAAACTAGAACGCATGGTTTTGACTCCTGGGATTCGAACCGGCTGTCCGTCTCCGATTCAAGTGAGTTGATTTTCTCGTTGGTCTCCGACGATAGCGAATCGATCTTCTCGTCGGTCTCCGATTCGAGCGAATCGATCTTCTCGTTAGTCTTCGACGAAAGTGAGTTGATCCTCTCGTCGGTCTTCGATTCAAGCGAACTGATCTTCTCATCGGTCTCCGTCGAGAGCGACTCGAGTCGCTCGTCCATCTCCGATTTGAGAGCGTCGACATCGGTAGTTACCGATTGCGTCTTCGATCGTATCGAGTGTCTCATCGACCCGATCGATTTCTGATTCAAGCTCAGTAGTGTCGGCATCGACATCGTCGAGCGCATCGAGGAGGTTCGAAAGAACCTCGCTGTGGTTGTGGGCAACCGAATCGAGTTCCGAGACACTCGATTCGAGCGAAGCAATATCCTGTTCGGTCGACTCCATGAACTGCTTTCCCGTCCCGTGTTCATCGAGGAACTCCGAGAGGGCGTTGGTGTACGCCTGCAGTGATCCGATCTCATTTTCCAACTGGTTCAGCCGCGCTTCGAACTGCCCGTTTCCACTGGTCGCACGATTTAGAGCGGAATTGATACCTTCGAGGTTGTCCATGAGGCGGTCGCTGATCTCACGGTGGTCGTCCTTCTGACCGGGTGCAAGCACCTGGATCTGGCTTTGTGACGAGTCGACATCCGGAGTAACAACTGCCTCGTCGTCGGCTGGCTCATCTGTCAGTTCAGTCGCTGCGGGTTCGGCGTCGATATCGGCTTCGTCTACCGGTTCGGCGTCAGTATCGGTTTCGTCTACCGATTCAGCGTCAGTGTCCATTTCATCTGTCGATTCGTCCGCGTCGGCGTGGTCGTCAATCTCTGAATCCATTTCTGTCGTATCTCCGCCGTACACAGCACCGGTATCACCGTTGTTTTCCGTATCTGATCCGTCGACTATCCCGTTTTCGCCGTAAGGGGACTTTGTGTCACCGTTGTTTTCGGTGTCTGTCCCGACAACGACGCCACCTTCACCGATCGATCCAGCATCGTCATCGGTTTCGGCATCCGCAGAACCATTGTTGGCACCCGTCAGGTCAGTAACCTCCGTGGCTGACAGCTTCTCTGCGTCGTCTGCCTCCAGTGCCGACGCATCGGTGGCGTCGGCACTACCAACCGCAGAAGCCGAGTCTCCGGTAGTGTCGGGTTCAACAGTCGGTGATGGAGAGCCCTGAACACCATCTTTAGAGCTACCATTTGTCAGCGGCTCGTCCAGAGTGATTTCCTCAGACTCCTCCGCGTCGACTTTTTCCGGTTCTTCTGCGTCGACTTCTTCCGATTCGACCTCCGAATCCTCCGCCTCGATGTCTGCCGGTTCTTCTGCGTCGACTTCCTCCGCCTCGACCTCCGAATCCTCCGCCTCGACCTCCGAATCCTCCGCCTCGACCTCCGAATCCTCCGCCTCGACCTCCGAATCGTCTGCGTCGACTTCTTCTGATTCGACCTCAGAGTCGTCCGCCTCGGTGTTCTCCGGCTCGTCCGCGTCGACTTCTTCCGATTCGACCTCCGAATCCTCCACCTCGGTGTCTTCCGAATCGTCCACCTCGATTTCTTCTGAATCGTCTGCGTCGACTTCTTCTGATTCGGCTTCTGACTCGTCGATCTCCGGTTCGAGAACCTGATGATCGTCTGACCCTTCTATCTCAACCTCGACGTGTGGCGGTTCCATCCACGTATCGAACTCGTCATCGAATCCCGGTTGATACGAGTACGCCGTTTCGAACCCACCCTTCTCGATGAACTGTCGAGTGAAAAGTAACTTTCCACCTTTAATATCCCAATACTGACATGTTTCCGGATGGATCCCGATCTTGTCAGTGGAAATACCATCAGGGAGTGACTCGCTAATAGTGATTTTCCGGGGCTCGTCACTCCAGTACTCGATGTTAATTACAATCGCTGGATACGGATGATCCGTATCATCGTACGATTTGTGTATCGTCACGTTCTCTTCCGAGAACGTAACAGGTGTTGGTTCAGTCATGATGTGCTGTATTTACTCTTTACTCACATGTTGAACGGATTATTATTATATTATTGATTTTCGTCCTTGCCTACACGTACTCAAACCATTAGAGCCTTCAGTTCGATTGTTTACAACTCCACCGACAGATCATGCTGTTGTAGCGATAACTCTCAGGTCGCAACCGGACCGACTCAGCGAGATCGGAATCGATCGGAGGCCGATGATCGAGCGATGCGCGGATGAAATAGTCATCGTGTGAGGTTTTAAGCCCGGCGTGTCCCAAACGCGTGTATGGGAATCCTTTCGCGTGCGTCGTTTGTCATCCGCTCGAAGATCAGTGCGATACTGAATCGCTCCGAAGACCCCGGAGAATCGCTCGATTACTCCTACGAGAAAATGCGCGACCAGCTCCAAGACGTCAAACAGGGAATCGCCGATCTGACCACCCAGAAGAAACGCCTGGAGATCCAGAAGCGTCGACTCGAAGAGAACGTCGAGAAACACAACAGTCAGGCGCGCGAGGCCGTCCAGCAGGACCGCGACGATCTGGCGCGGAAAGCCCTCGAAAAGAAGAAATCGAAGATGGCACAGATCGAAGAACTCGACGTCCAGATCGCCGAACTCGAATCGACCCAGGAGAATCTCGTCGACAAGAAGAACACGCTCCAGGGCCGTATCGAGGAGTTCCGCACGAAAAAGGAGACGATGAAAGCCCGCTACGAGGCCGCCGAGGCCTCGACGCGCGTTTCCGAGGCGATGACCGGCGTGGGCGACGAGATGGGCGACGTCACCCGCTCGATCGAACGCGCCGAAGAACAGACCGACGAGATGGAAGCCCGGTCGGCCGCGATGGACGAACTCGAAGATTCGGGTGCGTTCGAGGACGCCCTGTCGGACAAGGACAGCATCGACCGCGAACTCGACGGCCTCTCGTCGAGCCGGGAGGTCGACTCCGAACTCGACACGCTGAAAGCCGAGATGGGGAAGGGATCGGCCGACGCCGACGAGTCGACCGAGACGGAAACCGAGACCGAAGCGTCGACTGACGCCGACAACGAAGTGGTCGACAGCGAGGTCGAAGCCGAGTTGGACGAACTCCGCGACAACGAGAACGCCTGATCGGTCGGCTTGGGGGTGCGAAGGCGATCGAAGCGGTTTGCGGTAGCTACTCGTGTGATCGAGACAATTGGACGAGTTGATGGCTCCGTGGTGTTTTAGCTGGCTTTGCCGTCGAGTACGACAGCCAATGAGTGACCTCCAGTCAACCCAGTACCGATCCAAAAAAGAAGACCGGCAAGGGATGCGGCTGCGACTGCTGTTGACGGTCAATCGGTGGCTGCTGACGGCCGTTATTCTCGCGATGGGGTTCGCCGTCCTCATCGGGCTGAGTCAGATCGGTCTCACACCGCTTCGGGAGACCGCCGCGGCCCACAACCGGATCGAGTACATCTTTTCGGCGTTCATCGGCGCGATCATCACCGGAACCTCGGTCGTCGTCACGATCAACCAGTTGGTACTCTCACAGGAACTCGGAGCCGTTGGCGACCAACTGAACAGAATGGAGGGTGCAATGAGCTTTCAGCGAGACATCGAGACAGCGCTCGAAAAGGGGGTGACTCCGCCGGAGCCGGCCGCCTTTCTTCGAACGCTGCTTGAGGGGATTCAATCACAGGCCATCGCGATGGACAACACGGTCGACGAGCGGGCAGATCCGGCGATGGCCGAGGAGGTGTCGACGTACGTCGAGACGATCAGACAGAACACCGACACGGTCATGACCGACCTCGAAAACGCACAGTTCGGAACGTTCGATGTGATCTGGGCCGCGCTGAACTTCGATTACTCGTGGAAAATCTACACCGGTCGACGGCTTCGAGAGGGTCACAGCGAGACGATGACCGACGAGACCGAAAATGCGCTGAACGACCTGTTGGAGATGCTCCAGCAGTTCGGACCCGCCCGCGAGCATTTCAAGACGCTCTACTTTCAGTGGGAGTTGATCAACCTCTCGCGGGCGCTGCTCTACATCTCGGTGCCGGCGCTCCTGTTGATGGGATCGATACTCATGTACATCCAAACCACGACGTTCCAGGGGTCGCTGCTCGGCGTCGACCAGCTCGTCTGGCTGGCGAGCGCGGGCTACGTTATCGGTATCGCTCCGTTCGTCGTCTTTACGGTGTTTGTGGTGCGGATCGCCACCGTTGCCAAGCGGACGCTGGCGATGGGGCCGTTCATTCTTCGAGGGACGCCGCGGGACGAACAGACGAGCTAACGACGAACGTCTCGGTCGACGGCAATCACACTGAAATGGACAGGGGCGGTAGATCGTCCGTGTTCGTCCAGATTCCAGCCCAGCAACCACGACCCCCAATCCAACAGCCAGCAGGGTGGTCGTAGTGGCCGACCCGTGGGGTGGCCGTCGACGGTTTCTCGTGAGTCTCGGGGGCGCTGGAGTCGTCGGCCTCGCTGGCTGTGTCGGTGGCAGCGATACGTCGCGCTACGAATCCGGCGAGATCACCATACCCGACGACGCCGAGCCACGATCCGCAGCCGAGATGAGCGCCGCCGACGCGGTCAGTCAGCAGACCGAACGCGCCGAGGTGTTCCGGACGGACGCCGTCGACCTGCAGCGTCACGAGTTCGTCTTCGAGGACGACTATCGCGGCCCAACCGTCCAGGGCGTCGTCGAAAACACGACCGAGAGCCGACTCGACTTCGTCGAACTCCGGGTTCGGGCGTACAACGACGCCGATCAGTATCTCGGAACCTCTCTCGGCGGCGTTCGTGACCTCCTCGGCGGCCACCAGTGGGCATTTACCGTCATCATACTCGAATCGCCGGGCGATCTCACCACCTACGAGATCGCGACGTTCGGCACACCGACCTGAACCGGCGGTTTCCCCCGCGTATTTAAATGCGGACGAGTCGGGTCGTCCAAAAGTCCGCAAAGGCGTGATCCAGCGCGGCTGCCGGTTTCCCGCCTGCATCAGTGACTGCGGTGTGGTCGGCCAGTTCGTCGACGGCCGAGAGCACCGAGCGCTCACCAGTCAGAATCACTCGCTCGGGGTCGACTGCGTCGATCCGCTCGCGGAGGGCCTCGCGGGCGTCGTCGACGTGGTCGGCGATCTGTTCGTCACGGATTCGCTCGAAGCGACCCTGTGAGAAGCCACCTTTCGAGTGGTCGGATTTGACGTCGGTCTCAAAGCCTTCGAAGTCGGCCCGCTGTGACCCATCGTACACACCGAGCGCGAACACGTCGGCGCGAATCACCCCGAAGACGAAGGTGCCGGTCGGCCGGAACCACGTCTCGTCGACGCGGAAGCCGTCGGCCCACTCGTCGAAAGCCTCGGGCATAATTGGCGGTCGCAAGCAAACCGAGACCAGCCCCGCGTCGTCGGTGTAGTAGATCGTGGGTGCCGCGCGGCGAACGAGTGGCGCACAGTCGCCCGCGGCGTCGTCGACCGTTTCGGAAAGCGAATCGTCGCCGTCGACTGCGGCGGTTAGCGCGCCCTCGGGGCCGGTTTCGACCGACCGGAGTCGTGCGAGAATATCGGCAAGTCGGTCGCCACGGAGCGATTTGGTCCCCCGTGGAGTTCGGTCGACCGCGGTCTCGGTCGCCTGCTCGCTTCGCTCGACGCGGTCTTCGAGTTCGACGATCCGGTCTTCGAGGCGGTTGACCTGCTGTTCGGCCTGTTGGCGGTCGCTGACCGCGTCGGTCCGGCGTTCGGATTCGGCCTCTAGCTGCCGCTGGAGATGGTGCTTTTCGTCTTCCAACTCCTCGATTCGCCGCTTGAGTTCGGCGCGTCCGAGCAGCTCGTCAAACATACCTCAAGGCCGTAGTCAGGAGACTTGAAACGTTGGGTTCTCAGGTCCCGCTCGCTGGTTGCCAACCCGCATACCGAAGTAGCTCCATGGCCCGGCTCGCTTTCGCCAACAGCACTTCGCGGTGGCTGGCCGACCGCTTGTCGAGCAGCGCTGCGGGAACCGCGAGCGTTCCCGACGGAACACTCTCGTCACCGAGTACGGGGATGTGTGTGTTGTCGACTTTCATGACGAGCGGTGCATCGAGCCGTTCGATGCCTTCGCCGTCCGTATACAGCTGTTCGTTCATCGCTTCGTGGTCGGCCTGCTGGATGACCGCCCGCTCGCCGTCGTGCGGTTCAACGTACAGTTCCCCGAGGTAGTAGCCACCGGAAAAGTGCTCAAACATACTGTTCGTGTTATGCCATACCATGTCGAGTGATAAGCGTTGGCGAGAGCGTTTATATAGGACCACAAACAGACCACTCGGTGGCAAAACGGAACAAAGAATCGAGGAAACAGTACGAACGGGCAGTTAGCAGGCCAACGGGTGACCGATCAGGTCCACTCGACGTCGACCGATTCGAGAACGACATCGTCACGCGGTTTGTCCCGGCGGTCGGTTCGCACCGAGCCGATCTCCTCGACGACGTCCATGCCCTCGGTGACCTGGCCGAACACGGAGTGTTTGCCGTCGAGGTGTGGCGTTGGGTCGAGCGTGATGAAGAACTGCGAGCCGTTGGTGTTCGGCCCGGAGTTGGCCATCGAGAGAGTGCCCGCACTGTCGTGAGTGAGTTCGTCGTGGAACTCGTCGTCGAACTGGTAGCCGGGGCCGCCGCGACCGGTGCCGGTCGGGTCGCCACCCTGGATCATGAAGCCCTCGATGATCCGGTGGAAGATGACGTCCTCGTACAGCGGCTGGTTTTCGACCGTGTCGCCGGTTTCGGGGTCGGTCCACTCCTTGGAGCCGGTTGCCAGTCCGATGAAGTTGCCGACGGTGTTTGGCGCACGCTCTTCGAACAGTTCGACCGTGATATCGCCGTGGTTCGTGTGCAGGGTTGCGGTTGGGTTTGCCATATGTGGCGGTTGGGCGGGACGGTGAAAACAGTGGTGTCTCGGTGCTATCGACCGGCTGATCGGATGGTTGGTCGACGACCGTCGCGTTCGGCAGCCGAGCCGTGGTGCCATGGCTCGGGGAAGTTTATGTAGTCGGCCGTCTTAGAAGCGTTTCAACGCGATGGAAGAGAGCATCTCCGGTTTCAAAGTACGCGGAGAGTGGCCAACGATCGTCGAACACGGCGAACGCATCACCCAGGCACTCCGGGAGACGGGCATCGCAGACACCCAAAAGTTCGTCGACGCCTTCGAGGAGTGGAACGAGTGGCGACCGAAGGCCCACGAACGACTGAGCGAGGACGTCAACGAAAAGACCGCAGACCAGGCCAGCGTCAATGAAGGCGAGGGCGAGAAAGCGGGCAAAGCCGCCCGCGACGACGTACGGACTGCCGGTGAGAAGCTCTCGGAGTCCTACGGCAAGATCGAGCAGGGCGACGACGAGGGCGCGGTCGAGCGCTGGCAGGACTCGATCGAGTACGTGACCCGCGCGGCCGATTCGGCGGGCCGCAAAGCGATTCGAACGGTCGAAACGACGGTGTACCAGAAGGTCATGACACAGCTGGCACCCTACTACTTCGACAACGAGCTGGTCAGCGCGAACATCCAGAAAACCACGCAGGGAAACGGCGAGGCCGAGTTCATCTTCGAGGTGAACGTCAACGACGACGAGCGCAAAGAGGAGGTCTCCCAACAGCTCGGCGAGTACGAGGATACCATCGACCGCTGGCACGTCACCACCGAGAAGGACACCGCCAACGTCGAGGCCGCCGAGGGTGTCGAGCCGCCCGAACCCAAAAGCGACGACACCAAGTCGACGACAAACTGAGAGATGGCCGACCCTCTGCGGATCGACCCCGGCGAGCGGACGGCCGACGAGATTCTCACCGAACTCAACCGCGGTCGACGAATCCTCGTCACCGTCGAGCTGCTCGGTCGAGCCCACGAGATCAGCCTCCGGTACGACGGCGAAACCTACTACTGCGATACCCCGACCCGACTCCAGAAACACAGCGACGAGCACGAGATGCACGCCTGTATCCGGAAGATGGGGTACGGGACGTAGACCTATTTAAATACCTGCACGGACAATCGCTGAGCCACGGAGTTTTACTGTGGGTCGCTCGTATGAGTTTCCATGACGCAGTCCCGCGATATCGAGGAGTTGGTCGGCACCACAGAGCCGGAGTTCACGCACATTCTCTCGTGTGTGTTCGGCATTCGCGATCACGAGAGCCGGACGTATCTACGACTGGTCGACCAGCCGGGAACCACGGTCGAAGAGCTCGCCGCCAGTCTCGACCGCGACCGGAGCAACGTCAACCGGTCGCTGTCAACTCTCCGCGAGAAGGGCCTCGTCGGCCGACACCGGCGCTTGCTGGATTCGGGCGGCTACGTTTATCAGTACACCGCCGTCGAGCTGTCGACGGCCCAACAAATGCTCCACGAAGCGCTCGACGAGTGGGTTGAGGCGGTCCACGACACGATCAACGAGTTCGGCGACTGACAACGTCCATGGCTGCCGACAACCGACCGGCTTTTTACGACCGCCCTGTCACACTGATACAATGAGTCTTGAGCTTTCTGCGCCGCCCCAATCGGCTCCGGCGTGCGCCAACGAAGATGGTGTCTGGCTGGAGTGTATCGCCTGCGGCGAGCAGTTCGCCCCGTTCGACGACATCCGGTACACCTGCGACGACTGCGACGGCCTGCTCGAAGTCCGGTACGCAGAGCCGCCGACGTTCGACGACTTCGAGGGCCGGGGCGTCTGGCGGTACAACGCTGGGCTCCCCTTCGAGGTCGGTGTCACGCTCCCCGAGGGCGACACGCCGCTCCACGAGGCCCCGCGCCTCCGCGAGTCGATCGGCATCAAGCGGTTACGAATCAAACACGAGGGGATGAACCCCACCGGCTCATTCAAAGACCGCGGCATGACCGTCGGCGTCAGAGTCGCGAAGGAACTCGGCGTCGGTCGACTCGCCTGCGCCTCGACGGGCAACACCAGCGCGGCACTCGCCGCGTATGGCGCTCGCGGCGGGATGGAAACGCTCGTCCTGCTACCCTCGGGGAAGGTCGCGGCGGGAAAGATCGCCCAGGCGAGTCTACATAACGCCCGGATCTTGGAGGTCGACGGTAACTTTGATTCCTGTCTGGATATCGTCCAGGATCTCGCCGCGAAAGGCGAGGTCTATCTCCTCAACTCGCTGAACCCGTTCCGCCTGGAGGGCCAGAAGACGATTGGCTTCGAGATCCTCGAAGAACACTATCAAGACTACGGCGAGTACCCCGACCGGATCGTCCTCCCAGTGGGTAACGCGGGCAACACCTCGGCCCTCTACAAGGCGTTCCGCGAACTCGTCGCCAGCGGCGAACTGGACGAGGACCAAGTGCCGAAACTGACCGGGGTGCAAGCCGAGGGGGCCGCGCCGATGGTCGAAGCGATTCGAGAGGGCAACGACGAGGTCCGGCGCTGGGAGGACGTCGAGACGATCGCCACCGCGATCCGGATCGGCAACCCGGTCAACGCGCCGAAGGCCCTGCCCGGCATCCGCAACACCGGCGGCACCGCCGTGGCGGTCAGCGACGAGGAGATCACCGACGCCCAGCGCTCGCTCGCTGGCGAGGGGATCGGCGTCGAGCCGGCCTCGGCAGCTTCGGTCGCCGGACTCCGCAAACTCCGCGAATCGGGCGATATCAGCGCCGACGAGTCGGTCGTCTGTCTCACGACCGGCCACCTGCTGAAGGATCCGGATGCCGCCTTCGCGGCCGGTGGCGACCCCGAGCCGGTCCCGAACGACACCGAGGCCGTCTTAGAGCACATCAACACCCCGGAGTCGGCCGTCGGACGCGTCTCCGAACGGGTGTCGAACGCCGTCGGCTCGCGGCTGTTCACGGCGCTGGTGGGCGGTCTCGGAATCGCGTATCTCGGCTACCGGAAGCTGCGTTCGAAACCCGAATAGCCCGTATCGATCACTGTCACGATAGCTGACAATGACGGGGGTTTCGAGCCCGAATCGGCGTCTTGCGGTCGTCTGACTCCTCTTTTTAGTGCTTGAACTACAACTCCGGGTCGATGTGGTCCTCGATGCTCCCGACAGGAACAGTACGCAACGAGAGGCGTGCCGATCGGACGTACCCACGGACGCCACGGTCAGACGGCCCGAGCCACCCCTCCCAACCACGGGCTGACGACCGGCGGAACGAACCAAACCGACAGGACGAACGCGACCGCCTCCAGGAGGAAATCCGGCGGGCGAACGCCGAAATCGAGCGACTGGAGGCGCAGGTAGACCGGCTTCAGCGCGAGGTGGCCGCCCACGCCGACGCCAGACAGCGGATCGTCGACCGCTACGAGCGGGTGATTGCGGAACTCGAAGCGGCGGCCGCGACCGCCAGCCAGCAACCCCCATCGAGCGACCGAACGGATCTCCGGAGTCGACTCCGCGGCTGGCTCTCGGAGTAACTCGCTAATCGTCGCCCGTCGGCGGACCCGAAAGCGGCGCGGTCGTCGGCCGACTGGCTGCCGGTGTCGCGGGATGCCACTCCTCGATCAGCGGGAACCCCGCGGTCCGGATCGCCCCGAGGGCGGCCTGCCCGCGGTCGATCTCGGTGCCGCCCAGCCGGGCGCTGTAGGCGTCGATCGACTCGGTCGACGACGCAATCGGAACGTACCGTACCGTCGTCCCGCGACTGTCGACGTCCACGAGGAGGTACGCCTGCGGGAACGTACAAGTGGCAGGTGCCGTAATTTCAGTGACTGTCGTCGTTGACTCATTTGACGTTCCGTAGTGGGCGACACCAGGGAGGTGAATATGTCCGGTCAGCGCCAGCGGAATCCCGGCGTCGGCCAGCCCGTCGACGACCGCTGGGCCGTTGCGCATGACCGGAACCCCGGACATGTCGATGTCGACTGCCTCGCCGTAGGCGTCGAGGTCGGCCGCCGTCGGCGGGAGGTTGTGATGAGTGATGACAACTGGACAGTCTGCCGACGCGGTACGGCTTTCGAGCCAGCCGAGCTGGTCGGGCGTGATCCGACCGTCATGACTGTCCCGGAGGTCGCCAGAAGGAGTCCATGCGCTATCGAGGCCGAACAGGTCGACCCCGCCGATCCGGGTGTGATACGGCAGCGAGCCGGGCGTGTAGCGGTCGACGAAGCGACCCCGGGCGGCCGATCGGTGGTCATCGAACGTCTTGGGCACGTCGTGGTTGCCGGGCACGGCGAAGAAGGGGGCAGCGAGCTCGTCGAGAAGAGCGTCGACCCGGTCGAAATCCCACGACGCGCCGTCCTTGGTCAGATCGCCGGTCGAAACGACAGCGTCGACGTTGCGATCGTTGATGTCGTCGATAGTCGCCTGGAGAAAGGATTCGGTGCGGTCGAACTGCTTTGGCGAGCCCTCGGCCCGCGTCGACACGTGGGGGTCCGAAATCACGGCCAGCCGCGTCGGCTGCCGGGTCGTCGGGGCCGCGAGCCGGGCCATCACTGTACTGGCTCCGTTCCGAAGCGGTGGACCACTCATTACGTACGCCTCGGGGGTCTGAGCCTAAAGCCGTAACTAGGAGCCGTACACGTGTCTCCTGACAACTATATAGCTACTCTGACGCCCTCGCTAGCTCGAACGAGAGTTTCAGGACACGATTCAGCGACTACCGAGACGTTACCGAGCGAGTAGGGATACGACACGGACCCGCATCCGTCGACTACGGCTATCCGCCCAGCGGGCCAACAACAGTGTGATCATGGAACCCATATCCCCTACACACGAGACGGTGCTGGCACCCCGAAGCTGGCGACCGGTCATACTGGGTGGCATCGGTCTCGCACTCATCGGACTCGTCGCGATAGTGTTCCCGTTCGTAACGGGGCTGTCGCTGTCGTTGATCGTCGGTGGCCTGCTGGTCGTCGGTGGATTCGTCCACCTCTGGCAGGCACTGGGCGTCCGCCGCTGGAACGCGTTCGTCCTGCAACTCGCCCTGGCAGGCATCTACGCCATTGCGGGAGTCATCCTGCTGGCGAACCCCGTACTGGGACTGGTCACGCTGACGACCCTGTTGATCGCCTTCTTCGTCGTCGACGGCGTCGTCGAAATCGGCATGGGGCTACGTTCGCGGGCCCACGCCGGTTGGGGCTCGCTGGTCGCCAGCGGCCTGCTGTCGCTGATCCTCGCCGGAGTGCTCGTCGTCGACCTGCCGGGCAGCCTGCTGTGGGCCGTGGGCCTGCTGTTCGGTATCAACGTCTTCGTCACCGGGGCGACGATGGTCTACGTCGGCGTTTCGAACCGTCGGCGCGAAACGAACGCCGGAGCGGTCGACGAGCCCACCATGGAGAAACCGAGCGTCTGATTGACGCTCGATTTTTTGGCGGCCTCGCTGTAGACGAATTATAAACCGACTGACCGCGTTGATTCGTATACGACCGAGGCGATTTTCGGATGAACAACGCACACAGCAATAGCGTAGCGACACCGGTCGGCTGCCGTCTCGCATGGGGCGTTGGTCAGTGACGCGGATTCTCGTCACCGGGGCGACCGGGACGGTCGGCCGACACGTCGTCGACGCACTGGGTGACCGAGACGTAGCCATCAGGGTCGGCGTACGCGACCCCGAAAACATCTCCAGCGAACTCACCAACATCGCAGAGACGGTCGCGTTCGATTTTGCCAAGCCCGGGACGTGGGGTACTGCCCTTACTGATGTAACGGGGCTCTTCTTGATGCGACCACCCACGGTCGACGCCGGCGCTGTCAGCGAGTTCGCCGATGCCGCCGGACGCGTCGGCGTCGACCGGATCGCCTACCTCTCGGCGCTCGGTGCCGAAAGGAACGTCCTCATTCCTCACCACCGAATCGAAAAGCGAGTGACGGCGACGGGTGCAGCGTACACACTGCTTCGAGCGTCGTTTTTCATGCAGAACCTCCTCGAAGTCCACCGTCCAGACATCGTCGAGCACGGTGAAATCTACCTCCCGGCTGGCGATGGCGAAACGAGTTTCGTCGACGCACGCGATGTCGGTGCAGTTGCGGCGACAGTGCTCACCGAGTCGGGCCACGAGAACCGGGCCTACGATCTGACGGGACCCGAGGCGCTGGCCTATGACGACGTTGCCGAGATTTTCACCGACGTGCTGGGTCGACCGATCACCTATCCGAACCCATCGCTGGTGCAGTTCATAATCAGAATGCGACGCCGAGGCCACCCGCTGCCGTTTGTGCTGCTGATGTGTGCTATTTATACCACGGCTCGACTTGGACTCGCCGGGCGCGTGACCGACGACGTCGAACGGATTCTGGGTCGACGGCCACGAGGAATACGATCGTTCATCGAAGATTACGTCAAAGAGTTTCAGCCCTCCACACGGTGAGCTACGACGACGGCTCGACGTCGACTGAGGCTTCGGCCTCGGCGTGTGAAAAGACGAACTCCCGAAGGAGTTTGCCAGCCAGCGCGGCGGCCTGGCCGTCGTCGCGGTCGTTGACCTCGACCACGTCGAACCCCGCACAGTAAGGTGCGACGGCTCGGACCACGCCCCGCATCTGCTGAGGGGTGAGTCCAAAGGGTTCCATGGTTCCTGTGCCGGGCGCGAAGCCCGGATCGGCGGCGTCGATGTCGACGCTCAGATACACCGATCGTCCATCGAATTCGGGCGGGTCGGCCAGCCAGTCGTCGACGGCTTCCGGCTCGACCACGGTCACGTCGTCTTCGTCGGCCCGCTCCCATTCGGCGGCAGAGCCGGTGCGCGCACCGAGAACGATCGCTTCGTCGGCAGTTTCGAGCGCACGCCAGGTGACACATGCGTGGCTCCACTCGGTGCCGTCGTACTCGGCCCGAAGGTCGAGATGGGCGTCCAGACAGACGAAAACGTCAGGATCGACCGCGTCGACCGCTGGAATCGTGACGGTGTGTTCGCCACCCAGCAGAAGCGGGATTGCGTCGTCCCAGACGACGTCCCGGAGTTGGCCGCCGAGGTAGTCGCAGTATTCGGCGACCGCAGCCCACGCCCGAACGTCGCCCACGTCGTGGACTCCACAGTCGGTGAACTGCTGGTCGGTCCGGTGGTCGTAGTTATCGTAACTCTCGGCAAAACGGCGGATGCGGTCGGGACCGAAGCGGGTCCCGGGTTGAAAGGTGGTCGTGGCGTCGAGGGGCGCGCCGACGACCACGTAGGAAGCAGCCTCGCGGTCGACAGTCGCGCCGGGAAACATTACACGACCTTTCTTTGGCCCTCGTACTCGAGGTATTCGATATCCATATCGCTGCTGAACTCTTCGCCCTCAGGAATACGCATCGTGAACGTCTGGTAGGTGTCAAGATCCATTACCTGGGCGTCATCACCGGTGACTGAGACGACCTGGCCCTGTTTTCGCTCGATGATCGGCACCCAGACCTTGGCGTCGACGGGCTGGCTGAGGCTCCGTTTTTTGCCATCGAAGACACCGCGGCCCTCGACGCGAGCCTTGGCGCTGCCGTGTTTGCCCGGTTTGGCCGTGCTGTAGTGGTTGATTTTACATGGCGAGTCATCCATCATTACGTAGCTGCCCTCTTGCAGTTCGCGAACCTGCTTCTGTTCTCGAGGCATGAACGTCCTTTCTTGAGGGGCGAGTATAAACCGTTTGGAACGCGCCGACCGAGCGCCGATTGGCAGCCGTAGCCAGTGACTCCGCTCAGTTGGGCTGGGCGACGAGCGACTCGAACACCGAGAGCGTCCCGTCGAAGTACGAATCGTCGGTGACTGAGTCGGCAGCCGCCAGCGCTCGGTCGTCGGCGTTGGCGACTGCATACGACTCGCCAGCGACCTCAAACATCGAGACGTCGTTTTCGCTGTCGCCGATCGCGACGAACTCGGTGGGGTCAATTCCGAGATGATCGGCAGCCGCTAGAAGACCGTCGCCCTTCTCGACGCCGGGCGTTTTGAGGTGGTAGGCGTAGCCGGTGTCGACGACTTCGAGGTCGAACTCCGCGGCGACCGCGCGCAAAAGTGCCTCGTCAGCGTCCATCGAGGCGGCGATCTCGCTTTCGCGCCAGCGGTTGGTGGTGTCGGCAGGTCCCCAGCCGAGATCACCCCCCTGGGCTTCGAAGCGCCCGATTGCAGCTTCGGCGACCGCCCGGTCGCCCTGAAACGACACCCGGTCGTCGACACAGACGACGCCGCCGTTTTCGGCGATGACGCGCTCGGGAATGCCCAGAAAATGACAGAGGGCGACCGGATACGGGAAGGATTTCCCGGTCGCAATAACGACCGGCGCGGGCCAGTCGGAGAGGTAGTCGAAAATCCGAGAATCGATCCGGTGGTCCGGGGTCGTCAGCGTACCGTCGATATCGAGTGCGAGCGGTGGTACCATACACTCTCTTTGTGACCGAGATGAAAAACATCTCGTCCGTGTACACCGAGACCGATCGGCGACTGATACCGCTCTCGGCGGCTCTGAGCGGTGATGTCACTCAATAAGACATAGCTTTTTCATTATTGATAGTGTATTAGAAAGTGAGATATGAAGAAACTCATCAACGATCCGGAGGCAGTTGTCGACGAAATGCTCGACGGAATGCTGGCAGCGTATCCCGAGCAGCTTCGGCGGCTTGATGGCACCGAGGTGATGGTACGGGCCGACGCGCCGGTGTCGGGCAAAGTCGGGGTCGTCTCGGGCGGCGGTAGCGGCCACGAGCCCACTCACGCTGGCTTTATCGGCGATGGAATGCTCGATGGTGCAGCCGCTGGCCAGGTGTTTACCTCGCCGAGTGCCGACCAACTCGACGAAATGATCCAGGCCTGCGACGGCGGGGAGGGTGTCCTCTGTGTCGTCAAAAACTACGAGGGCGACGTAATGAACTTCGAGACGGCCGGAGAGATGGCCGCCATGGAGGATGTCGAGGTCAGAGAGGTCGTCGTCAACGACGACGTGGCCGTCGAGGACTCGCTCTATACGAGCGGTCGACGCGGCGTCGCCGGGACCATCTTCATCCACAAGGTGGCGGGTGCGAAAGCCGCTGAGGGCGCATCCCTCGACGAGGTTGAGCGCGTCGCCAACAAGATGATCGACAACGTGGCGACGATGGGCGTCGCACTCACTTCGTGTGTCACCCCTGACAAGGGCGAGCCGACCTTCGACCTGCCGGACGACGAGATCGAACTCGGCATTGGCATCCACGGCGAGCCGGGCACCGAGCGCGTCGACATGATGAGCGCCGACGAGATAACCGACCACCTCACCGAGAAGGTCCTTGCAGACCTTGATCTCGATGAAGACCAGGAGATCATCACGATGGTCAACGGCATGGGAGGCACTCCACAGTCCGAACTGTTCATCCTCAACCGCAGGCTACAGGAGATCGTCGACGATCACGGCCTCGAAACGTGGGACGCGTGGGTCGGCGACTACATGACCTCCCTCGATATGATGGGCGCGTCGATCACCGTGGCGGCTGTCGACGACGAACTCAAAGAACTCCTCGACGCGTCGGCCGACACTCCCGCGCTCACTGTCTGATCCGTGGAGCCGAGCGCCGACCGCCGAACAAATCATTTTACTTATATGATTGAATATAAGTAATTCCTTATTACAATAATCGTTCAACATAAATACTTTGAGCTTCGGGCGACTCTCACCTAGCATGGTAGATGAAGCAACGCAGCGGGAGGCGATTCTGGCAGCCGCAACGGCGGTCGCCGACCGACTCGAAGACGAGAAAGCGTATCTAACGGAGTTGGATTCGGCGATCGGTGACGCCGACCACGGCTCGAACCTCACCCGCGGCTTTCGGGCGGCCGCCGAAGCGGTCGAGGGCGACACCGAGTCGACACCCGAGGAGCTCGTCAAAAAGATCGGTGTCACACTGATCTCGAAGGTCGGCGGGGCCTCCGGACCGCTGTACGGCGGCTCGATTATGAGCGCGAGTCAAACGCTCGACGGCGGGCTGACTACCGAGAGTTCGGTGGCGTTTGCCGAGGCCTACCTGGAAAAGGTCCAAGATCGAGGCAACGCCCAACTCGGCGCGAAGACGATGGTCGACGTGCTGGCGCCGGCGGTCCATACGTTCAAGAAATCGGTCGAGGTCGACGACCTTTCGCCGCTGACGGCGTTCGCCAAAGCGACCGCCGCGGCCGAACACGGTGTGCAGTTCACCGTGCCGATCCGCGCACAGAAGGGCCGCGCCTCGTTTCTCGGTTGGCGATCGGTGGGCCACCAGGACCCCGGCGCGACGTCGACGTGGTTCATTATGCAGGAGCTACTGGAGGTAGCCAGTGAGTACCTCGACGGCGAGACCGACGTCGACGCCCGCTCGCCGACGATTCCCGACGAGACGCCCGACGAGGTCGACGAAGCGTGATCGGCCTCGTCGTGGTCTCACACAGCGTGAAAGCCGCCGACGGGATCTGCGAGCTCGCCGCCGAAATGGGAGGAGACGCGCCGCTCGAACCCGCGGGCGGAGACGACGAGGGCGGAATCGGAACCGATTCAGCACGGATCGAACGAGCGATCGAGACCGCTGACGAGGGCGATGGCGTCGTCGTCCTCGTCGACCTCGGTAGCGCGGTGATGAACGCCGAACTCGCCATCGAGATGACCGATACTCACGCGCTGATCGCCGACGCGCCGATCCTCGAAGGCACACTCAACGCGGCTGTCGAGGCGACCAACGAGAAGGCGACCGTCGACTCGGTGCTGGAAAAGGCCGAAGAAGCCCGCGACTACCGGAAAACCTCGTAAGACTGGTCGGCGTCAATACGAACTCAGACGTCTGTAAGGGTCGAACGGACTTCGGTCAGAAACGTCGGGAACCAGTGGAGATCCGCTTGCTCGATGTACGCGACCTTCTCGACGATTCTCGATTCGGTTTCGGCGTCGAGAGCCGTCAAACGAGTGCTTTCAATGGGCCGAGTGCGTTATCGAACCGTTCACGACGCTCCGCGCTGGTCGAACGCTCGTGTTCGCGTATCGAGTGTGCCATCAGGCTCCATGTGTAGTACGTAGCTCTGCGTGGGGTATGAATACTCGGTGGCACCAGCGGCAGCAGAACTGATCACACAGACAGATTGATTTATCTAGTGGCTGAATTTGTTGAAAGGACTGTTCATCGGCTTCTGGACGCCGAAACATCTCAAATAAACTCATATGGCTTGACTACTGCTTCTTCGAGGACCCCTTGGGGTATTTAAAAAGTTGGCACTCGACAAGTGAATGCTGATTCACCCGGCGTATAAACGAGTAGGTAGAGCGAAAGTACCTATGACAGAGTTGACTCAGTTTTCCATTTCATTTGACACCGAACAGGTGAAACGATATGGACAGTAACACACAAATTCTGATGACCGTAGTGATGGGGGTGTTTCTTGTCGCTGTCGCCACGTTCCTCACGCGGGTCGAAAACTGGCGGTCGTATACTCCGGTTGGCGGGGGCGGCTCGTTCATCGACAAATCGGGCTACGTCACCGAAGAGAAACCCACTGGCATCGTTCGCTGGCTCACAACGGTCGACCACAAGGACATTGGAATCCTCTACGGACTGTACGGGATCACTGCCTTCGCGGTCGGCGGGCTAATGGTCACCGTGATGCGGCTGGATCTCATCACAACCGAATCATTACTCGGAAGCGCGACCTACAACGGCCTCCTGACGAGCCACGGCATCACGATGCTGTTCCTCTTCGGAACACCGATTATCGCAGGCTTCGCAAACTACCTGATTCCGCTCCTCATCGGGGCCGACGACATGGCATTTCCACGAATCAACGCCATTGCCTTTTGGCTGTTGCCGCCAGCCGCACTCCTGATCTGGGCTGGCTTCTTCGCCCAGCCGCTCGGGCTGTTCGAACCCGCACAGACTGGGTGGACAATGTACACGCCGCTGTCGACCGGGACCAGCAGTGACGCCGTCGGCGGGGCGGGCGTCGACCTCGTGTTACTTGGACTGCACCTCTCAGGGGTCGCTACCACCATCGGTGCGATCAATTTCATCGCGACCATCTTTACCCACCGCGGCGAGAAGGTGACGTGGGCGAACCTCGATATCTTCTCGTGGACGGTCCTCACGCAGTCGGGACTCATCCTGTTTGCGTTCCCGCTGCTCGGCAGCGCGCTGCTGATGTTACTGGCCGACCGGAACATTGGCACCTCGTTTTTCCTCGCCGAGGGCGGCAACATGCTGTACCAGCATCTGTTTTGGTTCTTCGGTCACCCCGAAGTGTATGTCCTCGTGTTGCCGATGATGGGAATCGTCAGCTACGTCTTACCGCGATTTGCGGGTCGACAGCTGTTCGGGTTCAAATTCGTCGTCTACTCGACGCTCGCGATTGGCGTGCTCTCCTTTGGTGTCTGGGCCCACCACATGTTCTCGACAGGACTGGATCCACGACTGCAGGCCTCCTTCATGGCGGTTTCGATAGCAATTTCGATCCCATCGGCCGTCAAGACATTCAACTGGATCACGACGCTGTGGAACGGCCGGATTCGGACGACAACGCCGATGCTGTTCTGTATCGGCTTCGTCTCGAACTTCATCATCGGCGGTGTCACCGGTGTGTTCCTGGCGTCGATTCCGGTTAACCTTGTGCTGCACGACACCTACTACGTGGTCGGTCACTTCCACTACATCGTCATGGGTGCCATTGCTATCGCTGGCTTCGCGGGAATCTACTACTGGTTCCCGCTTGTTACTGGGCGGATGTATCAAAAGAGTCTCGGGAAGGCCCACTTCTGGCTCACAATGGTCGGGACGAACGTAACGTTCTTCGCGATGATCCTGCTGGGCTACGGCGGTATGCCACGACGCTATGCGAACTACGTGCCCGAGTTCGCCAACCTTCATCAGGTCGCAACACTTGGGGCTTTGATTTTGTTGATCGGCCAGATTATTTGGTTATACAACATGATTACCTCGTGGTTCGAAGGAAAACGCGTCGAGAATGGCGATCCCTGGAACCTCAATCAGGATGGTATGCGATCCATCGAATGGCAGTGGTTCGAACGTAAACTCGACACCCAACTGGCGGCTGACGGTGGCGAGGAGGATGTTGTAACAGACGGTGGCGAAACCGGGAACGAGACGGTCGACACCGACTCGTGTGACGCTGACAAAACTGACGCGTGACACCCTCCACGTGGGGTAAAGCAGTGGTTTCCCGCGTTGAGATATCAGCGATTACGATCTCACATTCAGATATCGGTAGTTATTGAACGAGTTAGTTACCGGAGGTCGGCACTGGTTGGACTCTCGACTGGGAGCCCGACAGTGTTTCCCCACTCGACGAACGAGCCATAATAGTAGGAAACGTTCTCGTAGTCGAGTATCTCTGCGAGAGCCGTCCAGACGAGTGCCGACCGCTCGCCGACGCGACAGTAGACGATGATTGGCTCCTCTGTGGAGTAGTCGTCGAACACTGCTGCCAGTTCCTCGGGTGAGCGGAAGCGGCGATCTGCCTGGATAGTGTCTCGACAGGGTTTGTTCACTGCTCCGGGGATGTGACCGCCGCGTTGTACGCCCTCATTCCAGCCCGGGGGCGCGAGAATGTCGCCGCGGTACTCCGGCGGTGCACGGGCATCGAGCAGACAGCCGCCGGACTCGACGGCCGCTTCGACCTCCCCTCGTCGCGCACGAATGGACTCGTCGGGTTCGGGGGCGTGGTACTTGCGGCTGGGAACCGAGGGAACCGTGTCGGTCGTTGGATACTCGTTTTCGAGCCAATAGTTCCGGCCCCCATCAAGCAACAACACGTTCTCGTGGCGGTAGTACCGCAGCAGCCAGTACGTATGTGCGGCGAACCAATTGAAAAAGTCTCCGTAGAGAATAATCGTCGTCTCACGGGTCACGCCGCAGTCGCCGAGCAGTGTCGACAGTGCCGCCGGAGAGAGCACGTCAAACGTCTCCGTGTCGCGGAGGTCACGCTGCCAGTCGAGACGAACCGCCCCAGGGATGTGTGACGATTCGTAGGTTCCCTGCTGAACGTTCACTTCCAGCAGTCGGTAGTCGGGGTCATTCGTTTGAATCTGCTCCAGATTTGCAGCCACTGCCTCCGCGCTGACGAGTGGCCCGGTCGATTCGAGCATCACGTATCACCCAACTGCTCGGCTGTCTGTGGGAAGCTCTGAAACTCTGTCGGGTGTTCGTTGGTCGCAAAGCTCTTGGCGAGTTTTGATTCGGCACTCCGGAGTCGATACGACAACGTCGACCGGGGACAATCCAGTTCCGTCGACAACTCTTCGAGCGTTATCTGCCGAGGTTTTTCGTAGTAGCCACGCCCAACAGCCTCGACGAGCGCTTCGCGCTGTTCTGGCGGGAGATTCTTGCGCGCGAACAGTCCTGTTCGCCGTTTGGAGGCCTGTCCGATGTGGTCGAACTCGAATCGAATCCCTTCCTGCAACGACACCTGTAGCGCGTCGTAAAACAGTCCGACACCGTCATCGGTTCCCATCATCACTGTCCACGTCTCGCGGTTCTGACGCCGTTTGAGCTCGAATAGTACGTCCGGGCCAATGTACTCAACAGCCAGTGTTGCGACGGACTCGCAGTTCCCGAAGTCCCGCAGGTGATGACATCCTCCTCGCCGTAAACGGCGAGGTTTCCTCGCGCTGGGGGTATCGCTTACCAGCCCACGAAGGCAACTTGCGGGTTCGTATGCTCCTCGTTGGGACGGAGAGAGCGTGGTGACTCCG